>VBAI01000065.1 GCA_005882295.1 Candidatus Segetimicrobium genomatis
CGCCAGGAATTGCCCGCGCTCATCGACCAGTCCTTCGGCGGCGGCGATGAGCACGTGCCCACGCTCGCGATGGACGCGTTCTACGTCGGCCAGGAACTGCTGGGTGGCAAACGGACGTTCCGGCAGGTAGATCAAGTGCGGCGCCTCACCCTCTCGCTGGCGTGCCAGGGCTGTGGAGGCCGCCACCCACCCCGTGTGACGGCCCATCGTCTCGACGACCTTCACGGGATCGGCTGTGCCGATGGCTTCAGTGTCCAACCCCGCCTCCCGGACCGAGACCCCCAGCCAGCGTGCAACGCTCGGATGTCCCGGGCAGTGATCAGTTTCGACAAGGTCATTGTCGATCGTTTTCGGAATCGCGATCGCGTGCAGGTCGTAGCGCAGGTCCGCGGCCAGACGATGCAGCCGCAGCGCCGTCGCAGCCGAGCCGTTCCCTCCAATGTAGAGGAAGTACCGGATCTCGCGCGCCTTGAGGGTGCGCATGATTCGTTCCACGTCGTCATCGCCGAGGTCCACCCGCGACGTGCCCAACGCCGCCGACGGGGTGCGGCGCAGGTCCTCCAGTATTTCGCGAGACACGCGGCGCAGGTCGACCAGGTCTTCCTGTAACAGCCCCAACGCGCCGAAGCGCATGCCGTCGATTTCGCCGATCGCTTCGTGGCGCAGCGCCTCCTGAATCACAGCGACCAGGCTAGCGTTGACCACGGCGGTAGGTCCGCCCGATTGACCGACGACGAGGTTGCCCCGCGCGCTCAACCAGGATCCTCGCCAGCAGTCACGCCACGCGGACTCATCGCGCGTTCAAGATAGGACGGAGGTGGCCAATCGCCTGCCGGGCCGCACTGACCGGATCCGGTCGCGGCAGAATTTCCGCCGAGAGGTATCCTGTGTATCCGACCTCCCGCAGCACGCGGACAAGCGCGGGGAAGTCCAGATGTCCCCACCCCGGGGCGTGGCGGTTGCTGTCTGCGACGTGGACGTGGCGCAGGCGCGGCCCGGCGCGGCGGAGGCTGCCTTCTAATGAAGGCTCCTCAATGTTCATATGGAAGGTGTCGGCCAGGATCCCCAACGCCGGCGAGCCCAGCCGGTTGATGAGATCGAGCACCTCACCCACGGTCACCAGCAGGTCGGTTTCATAGCGGTTCACCGGCTCGAACAGCACAGAGACTTTCTCCCGTTCGGCAAGGGGAACAATCCGCCGCAGGCTCCCAGCCAGACGTGCGTCCGTTGCGGCCCGGTCTCCGCTGATCCGCCCGCGGAGCAGGCCGATAATCACCGCGGCGCCGCAGCGCGTGGCCAGGCGAATGTGAGTCTCGAAGCGTTCGACGGCCCGCGCGCGGATGCCCTCGTCGGGATGCGAGAGGCTCAACCCATCCTTCAGAAACGCCTGCCCTGTCCCGATTGCCGGCACCGCGAGCCCCGCGTCGCGCACCGTGCGCAGAACCGCCTCGGCGTCAACCTCCGAGGGATCGCGCACTGCCAGCTCAACGCCGTCATAGCCCAGGTCGGCCGCAGTGCGCAGGGCCTCCCGCCACGAACCGCGCATGGCCACGGCGTCGAAGCCGGTCTCTTCCAACGAAACCACGAGGCTGAGCTTCAGGGCGGCCATCCCAAACTGTAGATGCTCTTGCCACCGTGGGCGGGCCCCTTCAGGACGACCTCCAGTTCTTCCTTGTCGCGCTCGGTGACCAGCTCCATCGGCGGCAGCTTCCCGGGGGGAAAGGTCTTGATGATGTCGGTGACGAGCCGCTCGATGTAGTCCAGCAGGGCTTCCACCCCGGGCAGCGCCTTCTCGGCCTTCGCCAGCGAGGGCTTGCCGACCACGCCTTCGATGTACGCTTTGACTTCGATCGGCCCGGCGCCGACGTGACCGTACCAGTTGATGGGGCGCCGCAAAAGGTTGCCGGCTTTGTCCACATGGCCCTCGGGCAGGAAGCCGAACGGGTTGTTGTCCACCGCCCACTCCTGCTTCATCAGTTCGGGAAACAGCGCCAGGCACCAGGAGCTCTCCACCTCATCGGCGTGAATGAACGGCGTCTCATAGGGACCGCCCTGGCTCTTCAGTTTGAAATGATCGGGGACCGCATGGTACCAGTTGAGGTTGATCACCAGCGCCGGCACCCGGTAGCGCTTCCCAAACTGATGGATGGCCGTGGGAATCACATACTCCTGTCCGTGCCCGTTCAGCAAGATCTGCTTGCGGAAACCCATGTTCCAGAACCCGGCGATCATGGCCCGCAGGAAGCCCGTGAAGATCTCTTCCGGAATCACCACCGTGCTCGGCATGCCGAGATGGTGATACGGGTGCGACCCCCACCACAATGGTTCGGAGACGGTGCACCCGGTACGTTCCGCCACCGCCTCGGCCATCCGCGTCACCAGGAAGATGTCCTCGCCGATCGGCGCGTTGGGCCCGTGCGCCTCCGTGGCCCCCAGGGGCACGATCAAGACGTCATTCGTCTTCAGACGTTCCTCGATATCGCGCATCGTCATCGTCTGCAGATAGACGCCGGTGCGCTTGTCCATGTGCCCGCCTTTCGGCGGCAGGTTCCACTTCGCCATGAGTAACCTCCCCGTTTGAGTGATTGGTGATTCGTGATTAGTGATTCGCAAACGGCATAGGGTCCGTGCGAATCACGAATCACTAATCACGATTCACGTAGTATGTGCATCCGATCCCGCGGAATCTCTAGAAAAACCTCTCCGCCATAGACCGTCTCTCCCGGGGACGGCACGTCCACAATCCAGGTCAGCCCGGCGGCTTCCACCCAGTACCGGGCGAGCGTTCCCAGGAAGCTGGCGGTCCTGATCTGTCCCGGCAGGACGTTATCCGCCTGCGGAGCGAGGCGGTGAAGTCTGATCGCCTCCGGGCGCAGCACCAGTGTCACGCGTCCGCCGGCCACGCCTCCCTGCGCCGCGTGCTGGCGGGTTCCGTCCAGCGGCGCCCGCAGTATGACTTTGCCGACCCGCAGCGTGTCCGGTCCTGCGACCTCCGCCTCCACGAAGTTGGCCAGCCCCACGAAATCGGCCACGAACCGGTTGGCCGGATGATGGTAGATCTCGACCGGCGTGCCGATCTGCTGTACGCGGCCCCGATCCATCACGGCGATGCGGTCAGAAATCGCCAGCGCTTCTTCCTGATCGTGGGTCACGTAGAGGACGGTCTTGCCCAGCTGTCGCTGCAGCTGCCGGATCTCGGTCCGAACCCTCACCCGCAACTTGGCATCGAGATTCGAGAGGGGCTCATCCAAGAGCAGCACCTCGGGCTCGACGACCAGGGCACGCGCCAGGGCGACACGCTGCTGCTGGCCGCCGGAGAGCCGGGAGGGAAAGGTCCGCTCGACCCCGATGAGACCCACCAGGCTCAAGGCCGCCGCCACGCGGCGGGCGAGATCTGGCGAGCCCACGTGGCGCATGCGCAACCCGTAGGCCACGTTCTCAAACACCGTCATGTGGGGAAACAGGGCGTACTCCTGAAAGACCATCGCCGTCTGCCGGAGATACGGCGGCAAATCGTTCACGCGCGTGGTGCCGATGAACACGTCCCCTCGGTCAGGCGGGTAGAATCCGGCTACGATTCGCAGCGTGGTCGTCTTCCCGCACCCGCTGGGTCCCAGCAGTGTGTAGAAGCTTCCCTCGGGCACGTGGAGCGACACCCGGTCGACCGCGGCCAGTCCGCCAAACCGCTTGGATACATCCACCAGCCGCACTTCAGCCATCGTATCTCACCCCACCGGCAGCCCACGCAGCCCGCGGCTGATGGCCAGGCGGGCCGAGGCCACCGCCAGGAACGTCACGCCGAGCAAGGCCGTCGTCAGCGCCGCGGCCGCCCCCCAAAAACCCCCGCTGATCATCGACAGGATCGAGTACGTGGCGACCAGATTGCGCGGGGTGACCAGAAAGACGACGATGCTGAGATTCGTCACCGCGCGGATGAACGCTGTGACAAACGATGCCGCGAACGCCCCGCGCAGCAGCGGCAGGTAGACATCGGTCAACACACGCAACCCGCTGGCGCCGAGATCGGCCGCCGCCTCTTCGATGGACCGGTCGATCTGTTTCAGGCCCGCGGTCGCCGCCTGATACCCAAACGGAATGTGCCAGAACGTCAAGGCCAGGATGAGAATCCACGCCGTGCCGCCCAGCACCAGGGGAGGTTGGTTAAACGCCAGCAGAAATCCGATCCCGATGAACACGCCCGGCATCGCTGCGGGAAGGACAGCCAGAACATCGAGCGCCCGTTCAACGCGGTAGCGCCGTCGGGACGTGAGAAACGCGGCGACAAGGGCGACGATGCTGGTCAGCAACGCGCTGGCCACTCCAACCTTCACGCTGTTCACCAGCTGACCGCCGGCCTGGACCAGGGCCAGCCGCCAGTGGTCCAGGGTCAGCGTCCAGTTGTACCCCCAGGTGCGGGCAAACGCGCCGGCCAGCACCGCTGCATACACAAGCAGAATGAGCACCGCCACAACCGTGCAGAACGCGACCAGCGGCCACCGGAAGTACCAGGGCGTCGCCGGGCGCACCAGCCGCGAGCCGCGCCCCGTGATCGCCGTGTACAGGCGCCGGCTCACCCAGACCCGTTCGAGGATGAACAGCCCCGCGGTGGGCAAGAGCAGCAGGCTGACGACCACCGCCGCGCCGGTGAGGTCGGCCAACCCTTCAATGCGATACCACGCCTCTGTCGCCAGCAGCGGGAGATTGCCCGCGATCACGACGGCGTTGCCAAAGTCGGCGAGCACGGAGATCGCGACCAGGAGCATCGCCGCCGCCAACCCAGGCCGGGCGAGCGGGACGGTGACCGTGCGGAACAACGTCCACTCGTCGGCACCCAGTCCACGGGCCGCGTGTTCCAGGGTCGGGTTGATCGCCTCCAGCACCTGCCCGATGATCAGCGCGGCATACGGGAAGAACGCCACCGTTTGAACCAGCCACAGCCCATGCCAGCCGAAGATGTTCACGTCCAGCCCCAGCAGCGTCTTTGTGATCAGCCCCTGCCGCCCAAACATCAGGATATAGGCAAACGCCACCATGAACGCGGGCGAGAACAGGGGCAGAAGGGACAGCGTCTGGAACACCCTCCGCCCCGGGAGATCCTCGCGGGTAGTCGCATACGCGTACAGAAACCCGACCACAGTCGCGGAGCCGGTGGAGAGCAGCATCATCATCAGGCTGTTGCGCATGGCCGCGATCCAGCGCGCGTTGTGGGGTACCG
>VBAI01000066.1 GCA_005882295.1 Candidatus Segetimicrobium genomatis
CCCCAGCCTCGTCGTGACCGATCTGTGTCTGATGCGGCCGCATCCGGAAACGAAAGAGTTGATAGTGACCTCAGTGCACCAGGGCGTCAGGCGTGAGGAAATTACCAAACGCACCGGATGGCCGGTGAAGTTCGCCAGCGATCTCGGTGAAACACCTCCGCCTACGCCTGGGGAGCTGTCGGTGCTGCGCGATCTGTTGAGCCGGTCAGGACAGAGCAGCGTGGGTCCATCATGACAGATCTCGGCGAGACGATGTTCGCCTCCCCGGAGATGGCGGCCATTTTCTCCGGCCGGACGATGGTCCAGCGCATGCTGGACGTGGAGGCGGCGCTGGCGCGCGCGCAGGCTAGGGCAGGCATGATCCAGCAGCAGGCTGCCGCGGCCATCGGGGCCAAGTGCCGGGTCGAGTTGCTTAACCTCGACGCGCTGTTCCGTGATGCCGCCGAGGCCGGCTCACCTGCGATCCCTCTCGTCCGCATGCTGACCGAGCTCGTCGACGACGATGCCCGTAAGGCCGTTCATCTTGGCGTCACCAGCCAGGACATCATCGATACCGCGACCGTGCTCCAGATCCGCGAGGGCGTGGACCTGCTGATCGGCCGGCTTCTCGACATCGCGCAGGCGTGTGCGACCATGGCCGAGCGCCACCGGCACACGCCGATGGCGGGCCGCACGCTGCTGCAGCACGCCGTGCCGGTCACCTTTGGGCTTAAGGCCGCGCGGTGGCTGGCATTGTCGACACGCCTCGCCACCAGACTGCGAACGCTACAACAGCAGGTGGTGGTCGTGCAACTGGGCGGAGCCGCCGGCACGCTCGCCGCACTTGGGAAAGAGGGATTGCGGGTGATGGAAATGCTTGCCCACGACCTCGGCCTCGGCGTCCCCGACCTCCCCTGGCACGCCGAGCGCGATCGCATAGGGGAAGTCGCCGCCGGGCTCGGAGTCGTCGCCGGCGCGATGGGCAAGATCGCCACTGATATCGCTCTGCTGGCGCAGACCGAAGTCGGGGAAGTATCTACCGGCGCGGCGGGTGCTGGGGGCAGCGGCCGCTCATCGGCCATGCCGCACAAGCGCAATCCGGTGGAAGCCACCACAGCACTCGCCTGTTCACGGATGGCCATTGGCACGGTGCCCGTGATCCTCGGAGCGGGCGTCCAGGAACACGAGCGGGCGACCGGCGGCTGGCAGGCAGAATGGCAGGCGGTCCCCGAGCTCTTCCGGTTCACCTCAGGGGCGGTGCAGTGGGTGCTCCGCGCGCTGAGCAGTCTTCAGGTCGATGCCGAACGCATGCAGGCCAACCTGAATCTCACCCACGGACTGATCATGGCCGAAGCGCTTACCACGGCGCTCGTCCCGCACCTGGGACGGTCGGAGGCCTTTCGCGCCGTCCAGCGCGTGAGCGACCGCGCCGCACAGACACGCACGAACCTGCGCGACGTCGCCGCTGCCGACGCGCAGATCCGTGCGGTGCTCTCACCTCAAGCACTGGAACGGGTTTTCGACGTGTCCGCCTATCTGGGCAGCACGGACACTTTCATTGACCGGGCGCTAGCAGATTTTCGCTCGATGCGACCCCAGGCCCCGGCGCGATGAACGTTGCCTAGCAACCAGAAGCCGCGTCGCCTGAGTCTGGAAGTCTATTCACTTGTCCCAGATCCAAGTGGAGTCCTTCCACCCATCCACGCCATACTCGGCCATGCATTGCTCGGCGAACGCCGTGAAGACGTCCAGCAGGCCGCGGCGCTTGGCCAGGTTCATGAGGTCCACGCGCATCTGCTCGTGGTTGCCTGAGTAGTTGCGCTCGTACAACTCGTGCCGGCCACCGAACTCAGTGCCAATGGCGTCCCAGATCAGTTTGAACAACTTGATGCGTTCCTCCGCTGAGCTGTCCGACCCACGATAGAAGCGCTCCAGGAAGGGGCGCAGCTCCTTGCTCTGCAGATCTTTATAACTCGAGGGCACGACGATCGGCCCGCCGCCCAGAACCAGCTCGAAGATTTCCTTCACGCGCGGCCACGCCAGGGTAGCGAACAACCGCCCGGCGGCGGCGTATTCCGTCCTGGGCAGCACGCTGCCCCCGGGTCCCGGCTGCGGATCGAGGGCCATTGCCGACGTCAGCGCCCAGATCAAGTGCCGCCAGCCGATCACCTCGCCCACGCTGCTCTGCACGCCCCGGTACACCTCGGTCCCCGTCGCGGCGACGCCCTTCGTCAGCAGCCCGCACATGAAGTCGAGTTTCACCGCCAGGCGTGTGAGAGATTGAAAGTTGTACCGGTTTAGGAATCCCGAGGCGGCGTAGAAGCCGGTGGCCTTCTCGATGTCGCGGTACACCAGCACGTTCTCCCACGGGATAAACGCGTTGTCGAAGACCAGCACGGCATCGTTCTCATCGAACCGGCTAGACAGAGGTTGGTCAAATGGACTGTGTGCTGCGGCTTCGTAGGATGCGCGGCAGATGAGTTTCTGCCCCTGCGTATTGAGCGGCGCGAGAAAGACGAGGGCGTAATCTTCCGCCTTCCCCTGCTCCAGCTGCGTCGCGCTATTCTGAGCGACGAAGGTAGCGTGCGTCAGCGCCGACCCGGTCGCCAGCATCTTTGCCCCGCTGACGATTATCCCGCCGTCAGTCTCCCGTACGACGTGCACGTAGACGTCCGCCACCTCATGCACCGGTTTGTTGCGGTCCACAGGAGGGTTGACGATAACGTGATTCAGAAAGAGGATCTTGGTCGCATACTCCCGGTACCATCGCGCGGCGTTCTCGCCGTACGGCTCGTAGAAATCCGGTGCGGCGCCGAGGGTGGCCATGAACGACGCTTTGTAGTCCGGCGTGCGTCCCATAAACCCGTACGAGAAGCGGGCCCAGGTCGCGATGGCCTCGCGAGCCTCGAGCAGCTCCTGCGCGGAGTAGCTGGGCTTGAAGAACTTGTGCGTCAGGATGCCCTGCCGGTCGGTCGCCAGCAGCGCGTCTTTGTGCTTGGGATCGTGCAGGGCGTCGTAGAGCCGGGCGATCGATCGGGCTGCGTTGCGGAACGCGCGATGCGTGACAACATCCTTCACGCGCTCGCCGTAGATGTATACCTCGCGCCCGTCCTGCAGGCTATCCAGGTACTGCTGGCCGGTCATCGGCCCGGTGATCAGCTCCAGCATCGCAAATCCCCTTTACCACTACCTACCAGCGGGCTGCAGCATGCCACTTCTCGGTTCCCGGCATGGCGCCCTGCCCCGTACCAACGCGACAGTTTCTTCTTGGGATTTCGCAGCATCCGAGGCGCGTTGGTACGGGGCCGGCCCTCACCCGCCACGCTCCCGCACCGCGATCCACCGCGAGGCAAACATCCGCCAGGCTTCAATCAGCCCGCCTGGAAACGCCAGGACAACGAGGACGAACAGGGCCCCGAAAATTAGTAGGTGTATCTCGACCAAGCGCAGCGCCAGGGCTTCTCGGAACAACAGATAGAACGCCGCGCCGAGCGGCGGCCCCCACATCGTGCCCGCCCCGCCCAGAAACGTGATTAGGAGCGCATCAAACGTCCACAGGGGGCTGAACACGAACTGCGGATAGAAGCTCAGGTGGTAATAGCCGAAGATGCCTCCTGTCGCGCCAGCCAGCGCACTGCTCAACACAAAGACGGCCAGTTTGTGACGGAACACGTGCACGCCAATCGCTTCGGCGACATCCTCGTCCTCCCGCACGGCTGCCAGGCCGTACCCAAAGCGCGATCGGGCCAGCGCCCAGACCACCAGCGTCGAGACGACGGCGGCGCCCAACGCCAGGTAGTAGCGTGGCGCCAGGGCATATCCGGCCAATGACCGCGCCGGCAAGGTGGATACCTCGGGAAACAGGTTCCCAGTCGTGATCCTCAGGATCTCGGCAACCGCCAGTGTCCCGATCGCAAAGTACGGGCCTCGCAGGCGTAACGTGGGAGCGCCGATAAGGATCCCCGCCGCGATAACCACTGCCGTTCCCGCCGCCAGCGCCGTCGCCAGTGATTGGCCTCCCAGCCAGAGCACCCGTGTCACGAACGCGCCGAGCCCAAAGAAAGCCGCGTGCCCTAGGCTGACCTGCCCGGCGAGGCCGCCCAGCAGATTCCAGCTCTGCGCCAGCGCCGCGTACAAGAACACGAGGAATCCCCAGGTGAGGACGCTACGGCTGGAGGTCACCAGCGGTAACATGGTAAGTGCGCCAACAACGAACGCGCCCATGATCCACGCGGCTCCGCGGATGCGAGTCATCGCGAAAACAATCCCCGCGGCCTCACGCTGAGGACGATGAGAAACATCACCAGGCCGACGACCTCGCGATAGGCATTTCCCAGGAGGAACCCGCTCATCGACTCCGCGACGCCCAGGAACAAGCCCGCCACGAACGTCCCGAAGATGTTGCCCATGCCACCCAAGACGATGACGATCAGTGCTTTGAGCGTCCAGCCTAATCCAATGGCCGGGCTGATGGCATCCGACACGCTGACGAGCGCGCCGGCGACTCCGGCCAGCGCGCTGCCGAGGGCGAATGCGGTGAGATAGATTCTCCCAATCGGAATCCCGACCAGCGTCGCGGCCTGGTCGTCGTCCGCCGTGGCGCGAAGGGCGGTCCCCGCTCGTGTGCGCGTGAGGAAGAGGTGCAGGCCGCCGAGCACCAGGAAGGCCAGTGCCATCGCGCCGAGCCGAGACAGTGGAACGACAACATTGCCAATCGCCGCAACCCGCCCCGCGTAACTCGGGGTGACGGCCCGCTCATCGGCTCCCCAGGCGAGGATGGCCAGGGTCTGCAGCACCAGCGCCAGCCCGAATCCGATGAGGATCGAATTCTTGATCCGCACTTCCTCCGAATAGGAAGCGAGACGTGTGAAGAGCAGTCGGAAGAGGGCTGCGCCACCAAGGAACAATAGCGGCCCCGCGGCCAACACAGAGACGAACGGGTCGACCCGCCACAGTGTGAACAGCCAGACGCTCACGTACCCACCGAGCATGATCAGTTCGCCGTGCGCCACGTTCAGCACCGCGAGCACACCAAAGACCAGCGACAGGCCGACGGCACCCAGGCCATAGAGCCCGCCGATGAGGAGACCAAACACGGCGTTTTGCAGCAGGATGGTCATTGGAAATCTGCGGACGCCTTCCCGAGGTACGCTTCGATGACCTCGGGACGTGCCAACACGTCATCCGGTGCGCCCTGCACGACATTCTGGCCATAGTTAAGCACGATGATGCGGTGGCAGAGTGCGCGTACGGCGCGCACGTTGTGCTCGACCAGCACCACCGTGATGCCGCTATCACGAATCCGCCGGAATATGTTCAGCGCCGCGTCGACCTCGGTGGGATTGAGGCCCGCCAGCGGTTCATCCAGCAACAGCACCCGTGGTTGAGTAGCGAGGGCCCGGGCAATCTCGACGCGCTTGCGTTCCATGAGGGTGAGGTGTGCGGCGGGAGCGTCGGCTTTGCCCCGGATGCCGACCACGTCAAGGAGTTGCAGGCTCTCCCGGCGCGCCGCCGTGAAACCGGGCGCATCTCGTCCGTACAGTCGCGCGACGAGCACGTTATCGAGCGCCGACAACTTTGAAAGCGGCCGGACCAGCTGGAACGTCCGGGCCGGCAAGGAAGTGATGTCACGGCCGGCCAGGCGGACACGGCCCTCATCCGCCCGCAACGCGCCGGCGACGAGATTCAGGAGGGTGGTTTTGCCGGACCCGTTCGGACCCAGCAGCCCGAGGATCTCACCTTCCGCGACGTCGAACGAAACTCTGCTGACGGCCAGCAGGCCGCCAAATGCTTTGGTGAGACCCTCGAGCTGCAGGAGTCCCTGCCGATCACCGCTCACGCCAAGGCCGCGCCGGGAAGAGAAACGGCACCGCGCCCGACTCCTTCGGCCACACTAACTGCTGGCTCCCGTTCTGCCATTGCACCAGCACGAACGGCACAATCCCGGTTCCATCCGGCCTGAAGCGCACCGGACCTTCGACGGTCTGCAGGTTCGTCGCCGCCATGGCGTCCCTGATGGCGAGAGGATCGAGTTTGCCGGCGCGCTCGACAGCATCCGCGACGATCTGCACGCACGCATAGGATGGACCGGTGATGACGTCGGCGGGACGCCCGAGGCGCTGCCGATGTTTCGCATTGAGCTCGGCGACGCCGGGGAAGTTGAAGGCGTTGTGCCATCCCGGGGCCAGCAAGACGTAATCCCCGTCCTTGCCCAGGGCCTGATTCCAGGAGACGGCGTCGGCGGCTCTGATCATCAGGATGACCTTCGGGGTAAAGTCCAGTTCTTTCATCTGACGGATGAGCGCGATGCCGTCGGGCGGTGTGGGCACGGAGAAAACCGCCTCGGCGCCGGCGGCCTTAGCGCGTAAGATCACATCGGAGAAGTCTCGCGTCCCTACTGTGTACTCTTCGGACTGCACAATCTGATAGCCGTACTCGGTGGAACGAGTTGTCCACAGACGCTGCAGTTCCCGCCCCCAGTCGGTGCGTTCAGCGAAGATGGCCACCCGCCTCGGGCGTTGGTCCGACGGCACGCTCGCGTTAAGGAACCTGTAGATGCCGATGGCGATGTCCGGAGACTTGACGAAAGGCGAAAAGAGATATTTGAAACCTTGCTGGTGGATGGCATGGAGGGCGAAGGCCACCCCGCAATACGGAATCTTGTTCTTTTCCGCCACCGCCGCCGCGGCGGCATGCAGGTCGCTGCCGAACCCGCCGAGGAAGGCGACGACGCCCTGGCCGGCCAGCGCCTCGAGGCGACTGACGGTTTTCGTCGGATCGGATTCGTCATCCAGAATCGTCAATTCCAGCGGCAGATGCTGATCGCCGACGCGCACGCCGCCGCGCGCATTGATGTCCTCGACGGCGAACTCATACCCCGTTCTCACCTGCGCGCCGCCGCCGCCGAACCGACCGGTGAGCGGAATCACGGCCCCCAAACGCACCGCGGTTGCCGGCGCCCCTGCGCTGCCGGGCGCGAGCGTGCTCAACAGCACGCCCGCAGCCATCAGCGTCGTCCAACGTCGCATGCCATTCCACTTCCGCACAGTCTCCCCCCTATCTCCAGACTTCCCGCGCGGTCTCTACCACCAACCGTAGTTTCGCCCATTGATCGTCTTCGGTCAGGAGGTTCCCTTCCATCGTGGACGCAAATCCGCACTGCGGGCTGAGCGCCAGATTTTCCAGCGGCACGTAGCGCGCCGCCTCATTGATCCGGCGGACCAGATCTTGTTTGGATTCAAGTTGCGGGCGCTTGCTGCTCACCAGACCGAGGACGACGGTCTTCCCTTTAGGGACAAAGCGCAGGGGTTCAAACGTGCCCGAACGCGCGTCATCGTATTCCAACAGGAACCGATCGACTTGCAGCGAGCCGAAGAGTTTCTCAGCGATAGGATCGTAGCCGCCTTCCGCATACCACTGGCTGCGATTGTTGCCGCGGCACAGGTGGATTGCCAGCGTGGTGCCCGCACGTTTGACCCCGGATAGACAGGTGTTATCTGCTTTGATCGCCTCGTCCAGCGCCGCGTCCGGCTCCAGGTCCATCTCGTTCTTAACGTAATTACGCCACTTTGGGTCGATGTAATAGCTATACCGGGGCGCGTCGATCTGGACGTACTGGACCCCATCGGCAACCAGCGCCGCGATCTCTGCCTTA
Organism: Candidatus Segetimicrobium genomatis; assembly: GCA_005882295.1. Taxonomy (GTDB): domain Bacteria; phylum Sysuimicrobiota; class Sysuimicrobiia; order Sysuimicrobiales; family Kaftiobacteriaceae; genus Telluricultor. The sequence goes on from VBAI01000066.1 coordinate 7,634, forward strand.
ACGACCGGAACGATGTCCCATAAGAGAGCGGAATGGTTCCGGTAGACTTTGTCGGTGATGCCCTTCTTAAAAGCAACCGCCGGGAATTGATTTGCCGTGGGCAGCGTGATCTTGATCGCCCCGGGGCTGTGCATCCGGAGAAAAGCCAGCTCGTGCGCCGTCATGCGGCCGCGCTGGCGGAGTTTTCCCGTGACCACCCCGGTCACGCTGCTGACCGCCACCCCGGCGCTGCCCTTCCAGGACCGGGCCACGGCGTCGCCGGTGTCGAACCCCTCGACGGCGTCGATGAGGTCGCTCATGAAGTTGCGCCGGCGCAACTCGCCGTCGGTAAAGATCTCAAATCCCAGCTCTTTTTGTTTGGCCAGCACACGCTGGACGTGCCGGTCCTCCATCGCCCGCAGGCGCTGCGGATCCGCCCCCTCCTGCCGCGCTTTCAGGAGTTCAGCCGGCCGCAGGAAACTACCGACATGATCGGCTCGATACGGGGTGCCCATGGCGAATACCTCAATAAGAGGAGATGTGTTCGAAATTATTCTCTCTGCAGGCTGGCAATTCATGCTCGATTCTTTACGGGAGGCCCGGACATGGCAGATGGCGGCATGGACCCGAAGTTATTTCGAAATGCGCTGGGCCGCTTCGCCACAGGAGTGACCGTGGTCACCACGGTGGCACCAGATGGCGTTCACGGGATGACGGCCAACGCTTTCACGTCGGTCTCTCTGGATCCCCCGCTGGTCCTCGTCTCCGTCGCAAAACAGGCCAGGACACACGAATACCTGAGCCAGGCGCGCCGGTTTGGGGTGAGCATCCTCAGCGCGGAGCAGGAACCGTTTGCCTGGCATTTCGCCGGCCGTCCCCGCGACGGGTTAAAGACGCCCTTTGTCTGGAAACGGGAGGTCCCTCTGCTGCAGGATGCGCTGGCTCATCTCGTGTGCTCCGTCGAAACGACGTATCCCGGCGGGGATCACACGCTCTTTCTCGGCCGGGTCGAGGAGTTATGGTACCGAGACGGCTCGCCGCTGGCGGTCTACCGGGGACGGTTCTTCGGCTTGATCCCGCTGCCTTCCGGCGAGTGGAAACCGGGACAGGAGATCATGCTGGATAAAGGCGACAAACCGGGCGAACCGCCGGAGCAGTGGTGGTAGTCGACGCTACCGATACCTCCCCAGACGCTGTAATGCGTACAGCACGAAGCGATCGTCCACGACCAGGCTGAGGTTCACCTTCGTAGATACGAAGCCGTTCTGCGCGTACCACTCCTGGTCGAACCGCAGGCTCTGCCGGTTCACTGTACCATCAGGATCGAGCCAGGGCATGACCATCTTCTCGTACAGTGTGATGTCCTTAACCGGCGTGTATTTCGCCAGCGCGTCGATGACCTGACGTTTCTTCTCGGGTTGCTTTTTGATGAAGGCATCATTGAAGTCTCGCACGCCCTGCAGGTAGGCGACCATGAATTTTCTGCCCGCGTCCAGTTTTTCACGGCGCATGTGGGGCGCGTAGAGGACCACAGCAACCTGATGGTCCGGATAGATCTTGTCCGCGCTCTCGATAAAAACGCCGATCTGCTGCTCAAGCGCCTGGGTCCGGAAGGGCTCGATGAGCAGCGCTCCATCCAGCGCCTTGTTGGCCATCGCCGGGACCATGTCCGGGAAGGCCATGATGGTGATTTCCACGTCGTCGGGCTTGAGATTGGCCTTCTGCGCAAACATGACCAGATCGATATGCGGGGAGATCCCCCTGGCCGCCAGGCCGATGCGCAACCCCTTCAGATCGGCTAGGGTCTTGAACCGGCCGCTCTCCACGAGATCGCGGCGGATGATCAACGCCTCGTAACTCTGCCCTGTCCGAATCGTCCCCTTGTCGGCCACGATGCGCAGATCCACTCCTCGGGCCATGGCGTTGAAGAGTCCCGCGCTGACCGCGCCACCGCCGACGTCGAGCTGGCCGACTCCCAGGGGAGCAATCATGTCCGCGGCGGACCGAAACGGCACGAACTCGATGGCCAGACCCTGTTCCGCGAAGTAGCCTCTCTCCATCGGCACGAAAAATCCAGCGTCGCTGACCGAGGCCACCAGACCCACCCGCAGTGTGGTCGCAGGCGCCTGACCGATCGCGGAACCGGTCAGGAGCAAGGTGACTCCCACAAGGTACAAACCAAATCTCACCATGCGCATCACCCTGTTACCTTCCCCCGGGTTC
>VBAI01000067.1 GCA_005882295.1 Candidatus Segetimicrobium genomatis
GGCGTGACGTCGGGACGATCGAGACCTACTGGCAGGCGCACATGGATCTGCTCGGCCGCACTCCCAAACTCGATCTGGCCAACCCGCAGTGGCCCATTCACACCGCGGCGTACCGCGGGCCGTCGGCGCGCGTGATCGTCGGCACAATCGAAGACAGCCTGCTGGGGGAAGGCTGCATCGTGGAGGATGCCGTCATCCGCCGCTCCATCCTCGGCCGCGGGGTACGGGTTCTGCCGGGCGCGGAGGTGGAAGAATCCGTGGTGATGGATCACACCACGATCGGCGCGGGCGCGAGGCTGCGGCGGGTTATCGCCGATCGCTTCAATCTGATCCCTGACGGCGCGCGGATCGGCCTCGAGCCGGCGGAGCCCCGCCAGGGATCCGCCGATCCCGGCATCACCGTGCTCCCGCGTGGACCGACCCGCGCCCCGGCATGACGAGCAAAAGAGTGACTGCGTCTACTTGGTCTACCTGGTCTACTTAGTCTACTTGGTCTACCTGGTCTACTTAGTCTACTTGGTCTACCTGCTCTACTTCGATTCATTGGGCCGCTGCTGAATGGACAGTAGGTAGACTAAGTAGACCAAGAAGACCAAGGAGACTAAGGAGACGTAGTGGGATCTTCGGCGGGATAGCGATGAGCTCACATTGGGTCTGCGTACACGGGCATTTCTACCAGCCCTCACGGGAGAACCCCTGGCTGGATGCGGTACCGCTACAGGATTCCGCCGCTCCCTACCACGATTGGAATGAGCGCGTAACGGCGGAGTGCTACGCACGCAACGCCGCCGCGCGCATCCTGGACGACACCGACCGCATCGTGCGCATCGTGAACTCCTATACCCGCATCAGCTTTGACGTCGGCCCGACGCTCTTCCGCTGGCTGGCCCGCCACGCCCCGGACGTCTACGCGGCGATTCTCGAAGGTGATCGCGTCAGCCGGCAGGCGCACTCCGGGCACGGCAACGCCGTCGCCCAAGCCTACAATCACGTCATCATGCCGCTGGCATCCCCGCGGGATCAGGTGACGCAGGTGGTCTGGGGGATTAAGGACTTTGAGCGCCGGTTCCGGCGCTTCCCGGAAGGCATGTGGCTGCCGGAGACCGCCGTCGATCTTGCCACCCTGGAGGTGCTGGCCGCGCAGCGCATCGCCTTTACGGTGCTGGCGCCTCATCAAGCGTGGCGGATGCGCGGCGGCCCGGAAACCCCGTGGTTGTACATCAGCGATGGGAAGTTCGATACCACAGTGCCCTACCGGTGCCGGTTGCCCAGCGGGCGGTCGATGGTCCTCTTTTTCTACGACGCCGCAGTCTCGCGGGGGGTCGCCTTCGAGGGTCTGCTGAACGACGGTGGGGCCTTCGCGCAGCGGCTCGCCGCACCGGTCCCCGACGGCGGCCGGCGAGTCCGCGCGGTCGCGACCGACGGCGAGTCCTACGGCCATCATCATCGCTTCGGGGAGATGGCCCTGGCATTCGCACTGCAGCAGTTGGCCGATGGCGACACCGTGCGGCTGACGAATTTTGGGGCCTACCTGGCGATGCACCCGCCGACCGCCGATATCGAGATCCGCGAGCGCACGTCGTGGAGCTGCCCGCATGGGGTGGAACGCTGGCGCGCCGACTGCGGGTGCAACACCGGCCGGGGCGGGCATCAGCGCTGGCGCGCGCCACTGCGGGACGCCATTACCTGGCTCAAACAGGAACTCGACCGCCTCTACGAGCAGCACGCCGCCGGGCTGTTCATCGACCCCTGGGTGGCGCGCGACGAATCGGTGGACCTCATCGACCCCGAGCCTGGTCAGACCGATGCCTTCGTCGCCCGCCACGCGCCGCAGGCGCTGGCGGCCGACCAGCGGCGCGCCGCCAGGCGGCTGTTGGAACTTCAACGCCAGGGCATGTTGATGCAGAGCAGCGACGGCTGGTTCTTCGACGACATCTCGGGGCCGGAGACCGTCCAAATCCTGAGCCATGCCGCGCGGGCAATCGATCTGGCGCGTCCCTGGGAGGATGGCCTGGAGGCGCCGTTTGTCGATCGGCTGCGGGCCGCGCCGGGGAATACTCCCGACGCCCCCGATGGCGCGGCAGTCTACGAACACCTTGTCCGGCCGCAGGTGGTCCCGGTGCCGCGCCTGGTCGCGATGCACGCGATGACGTCGCTGGTCGAGCAGCCCTCTCGCGTGGTTGCCCCGGCGCTGGTCATCCGGCAACTGGAAGCTGATCGCAGCGATGCCGGCGGCCACCGCCTCCTGGTCGGACGCATGCACGTAGCGTCATCCCTGACCGGCGAAGACGATGAGGCCGCCTATGCGGTGCTGCACTTCGGCGGTCACGAGGTCCACTGCGCGGTGCAGCTGGGTTTCCCCGCGGACCGGTTCCGTCCATTGCGCACGACCCTGATGGAGCGGTTCGGCCGGGACATCCTCAGCGAGGTGATGCGCACCATCGACGGGGCGCTGGGCCCGGCTTACTTCACGCTCCGCGACCTGCTGCTGGAAGACCGCCGGCGGGTCTTGGAAACCTTGACCGCGCAGCGGCTGCAGGCCCTGGATGAGACCTACCGGCGCGTGTACCAGGAGAACCGCGGGCTGATGGACTACCTGCGCGACGCCCAGGCACCCCTTCCCCCGGAGATGGTGATGGCGGCTGTCGTCGTGCTCACCCGAGATCTGGAGACCGAGTTGAACGCACCGCCCGAGGCCCCCCTGTCCCCCCGCACGGTGACGCTGGTAGAGGAGTTGCGGTCGTGGGGCCGTGAAGTGCGCGCCGATCGCTTTGAACCGCTGCTGCGCCGGCGGCTGGAAGCGGTGCTGGGCAGCGCGTTGCCGGCAGCGGACCGCCTGCGCCGCGCCGGGGAGCTCCTGGATCTCGCCGGCGCGATGGGCCTGAAACTGGACCTGTGGGAAACGCAAAACCGGTTCTACCGCCTGGCGCGGTCCGCGCGGATTGCGGACGACCTCGACCAACTGCGCGCCATCGGCGCGCGCCTGCAGTTCAACGCGGACCGCCTGACAAGCGAAGGCGCGCCGGGCCACGTATGAGCACCGCAGGAGCGATTCAACCGTTTGAGTTTGTCGGATGCCTGGAGCTGCGGGAGATGCTCGGCCGCGCGGCGTGGGATGAGCGAGAACTGCTGGCCGGCATCGAAGACGTGCCCGCGGGATCCATCAGTTATCACACCAGGAGCTACTTCTTGCGGAGCCGGTACCTGGCCGCGCCCTACCCGAACGATTTTGCCACCTGGGCCGCGATCCAGGTGCGGGACCGGGTGCTGGGCGAGCGCCTGGCTGTGGTCGATCTCTTCGATTTTGCCGATGTCGAGCAGCTGCGCGGGGAGCTGGTCGGCATCATCGATCATCACCTCACCACCTTGCAGACCGTCCCGCGCGTGGACTACGGTGAGCCCTTCCACTTTATGCGCTCTACCCTCATCGAAGTCCCCACCGGCATCGTCGCCAGGAATCTGCGCGAGTTCCGCGACGCGCTGGAGCGCGTGGACACCAGCGCGATCTACTTCCATTTCTACGAGGCCGGCCGCCGGTCGGCAGCGGATCCGCTGGCGTGGCTGGAGACTGAGGTGGGTCTGGCAGACGTCGCCGCCCGGCTTCGCCGCCTGAACCCCTACGTCACCAGTTTGGCCGGCATGCGCGCGCAGTTGCTGACCGCCTGCGATGCCGTCATGGGTGGCTCGGTACAATGACGCGTGACGGACAGATTCGCCTTGACGACTACCGGGCGGTCGTGCCCACGGCGACCCTCGATCTCCTGCGCCGGCTGGCAGAGCGCATCCGCGGCCGGTCGCTGGTCCATGTCAACTCCACCAGAGTCGGCGGGGGAGTCGCCGAGATGCTGCACCGGTACGTCCCGTTGTTTACCGAACTCGGGATCGCGACCCGGTGGGAGGTCATCAGCGGTGCCGAGGAGTTCTTTCGCGTCACCAAGAGTTTCCACAATGCCCTGCAGGGGCAGGAACAGGCGTTCACCAATGCCATGTTCCAGAGCTACCTGGAGACGAACAAGGAAAACGCCGGCCGCCTGAACCTCGACGCCGATGTCGTCCTCGTCCACGATCCGCAGCCTGCGGCCTTGATCGCGCATGCCCGCCCGGCCTCGGATGGGAAACGGCGGGGGCGATGGGTGTGGCGCTGTCACATCGACGTCTCACGGCCGCAGCGCCGGGCGTGGACGTTTCTCCGGCAGTTCGTCACGCAGTATGACGGCGCCATCTTCTCGCTGCCGAAATTTGCGCAGCGCCTGCCGGTGCCCCAGTACCTGATCTATCCCAGCATTGATCCGCTGTCGGAGAAGAACCGCGATCTGACACCCGACGAGGTCGCCGCCGTGCTGCAGCGGCTCAGCGTCCCGCAGGACAAGCCCATTCTGCTGCAGGTCTCCCGCTTCGACCGGTTCAAGGACCCCCTGGGGGTCATCAACGCGTACCGGCTGGTGAAGAAACACGACGACTGCCGGCTGGTCCTGGCCGGCGGATCGGCCGATGACGACCCGGAGGGCGCGCAGGTCCTGGCTGAGGTGATGGACGCCGGCTGCCATGATCCGGACATCCACGTCCTGGTGCTCCCGCCGACCGCACACCATGAGATCAACGCGCTGCAGCGGGCCGCCGCGATCATCGTCCAGAAGTCCACCCGCGAGGGCTTCGGCCTCACCGTGGCGGAGGGGATGTGGAAGGGCAAGCCCGTCATCGGCGGCTTCGCCGGCGGGATCACGGTGCAGATCATTTGGGGAGTCACCGGCTACACGGTCAACTCGGTGGAGGGCTGCGCGTTCCGCATCCGCTATCTGCTCCACAACCCCGACGTGGCCACGCAGATGGGACGCAACGCGCGTGAATCTGTGCGGGAGCAGTTCCTGATCACCCGCGACCTGGCCGAGCACCTGGCGTTGATGGTAACGCTGCTGCGGTAATGCGCGGTCGGGCCGTCGCGGGTCGCGCGAGTCCGGAACTACTCGCGTTCTGCCGGCACGAGCCACGCTGTCAGTCGCTGCAAAAAGCGGGCCACCTCGTCGACGTCGCGCGCCACGTAGCGGGCGGCGGTGCCATACGTGGGGCTGCCCACCTTCACCGTCACCGCAGGTTCCCGCAGCGCCATGAAGGCATCTTCATCGGTCCGGTCATCTCCGATGTACACGACCGTCACCTGCCCTGACCACGAGGCGCCGAAGGCGCGCTCGAGGATCGCCCCGGCCGCGCGGCCCTTGTCCCAGGCCACCCCGGGCCACACCTCCAGCACCTGCCTGCCGGGGCGGACGGCCAGCTGCGGGATGCGCGCGGCCTCTTCCAGCACGGCCATGCGCACCTCCTCGACTTGCGGCAGTGGGGTCTGCCGGTAATGCACGCTCGCCGTCAAGCCCTTGTCCTCAACCAAGACCCCCGTGACGCGCTCCAGGCGTGCTCGCAGTCGCCGGCAGATCTGTGCGATGGCCTCGCGTGTGGACTCTGCCTCAGGCAGCGTCCAGACCAATCCATGGGTCGCCATCTCCAGACCATGATTCCCTGCGTACACAAACCCGTCCACGCCCACGCG
>VBAI01000068.1 GCA_005882295.1 Candidatus Segetimicrobium genomatis
ATCCCTGCCCGCGGGCGTCCTGGACCGCCGGGGCGATCTCTTCCAGATCTTCCTTGCCTAACGCGCCGCCCTCGCCGGCGTGCGGGTTCAGGGCCGCGACGGCGATACGCGGCCGGTCGAATCCGAGTGTCCGCAACTCACCCACGATCTGGGGCAGGATGGCCGCAAGCCGGTCCCGTTTCACCTCCGCCACCGCCTCCCGCAGCGACATGTGGCGGGTGAGAAAGAAGATGCGCATGTTGCGCACCGCGAACATGGTGAGCGGGTCCGGGGATCCGGTGAGGGCGCCGAGCATCTCCGTGTGCCCAAGATACCGGTAGCCGGCCCGCCACAGCGCTTCCTTATTGATGGGCGCGGTGGCCAGCGCATCGGCCCGGCCGGCCAGGGTCTCCTGCACCGCGCGTTCGATGAACTGCCCCGCGGCCGCGCCGGCTGTGGCCTGGATCTTTCCCCATTGCAGGCGGTGATCGACATTGGCGAGATCGAGCAACCGCACCGGTCCCGCCGGGGAGAATTCCAGCGTCGTGCCGGTGACCTCCATGGCCCGCTCCAGCACCCAGCGGTCGCCCACCACCAGGGCCTGCACCGAGCGTTGCACGGCATCTTGGGCCAGCGCGCGCACCACGATCTCCGGCCCAATGCCGGCGGGATCACCAATCGTCACGGCCACGACGGGGGAGGGCATGGATTCCATTTTACACGGTTGGGGCAGGCCCCGTTCCCATTCGATTCGCCGACGCGCTCGTTACCGCAACGCGACACTATCGAATGGGTACGGGGCAGGGGCGGTTCCCCGGTCCGTGGAAAGCAGCCGCGACCGCTCCACGGACGGCGGGAGGCGCGCATGGCGATGGTTGAACGCGGCTGCCTGGCCATCGGCGACATCACCGGGCCTGTTGCATCTCGCCAAGCTGGAGGAGGACGCCGTCTTCTGCTACAACGGTGAGGATGAGGCCGCCGGTCCCATGTTGCTGACCATGACCGCGTTGTGCTACTCACCGAGACCTACGACGATGTCGGAGAGATCGCCGGGTACGTGTGGGACGACCAACCACTGCGTTCATGGGGAGTACGCCGGCACCATCGGCTGCATCGACGCCAGGGCCTGTGGTCCGCCATCCGGCAGCAGCCGCATCGTCGCCCGCGTCCGCCGGCCGCCATCGATGGGCGTTAGTTCCGACGTGAACGTAGAGTCGTCCGGGGACTAGGCGAACGCCGATGCCGCCGGTGTTGGAAGACGTCATCGTCCACGGGCGGCGGTTCCAGCTGACCATCGACGGCCCGGATGCCATGCGCCGCTTCAGCGCGGTTATGATCGAGGTCGACACCGGCCGCGCGCTGACGCGGACTCCAGTGCGGGGACGCAGCGCCGCCGATGCACGGGACCGGGCCCTGGAGGTCATGCACAACCTGTTAGGGATCGAGCAGTTCCACGAGCAGGTCCGCGCCGTGGCCGCGCGGCTGGCCCCCGGCGCGGCGGTGGACCTTACCGAAGACGCGCAGATGCTGCATGCTGAAGTGTCGGGGCCGTGGGCACTGAGCATGCCCCTGGCCGTGGCCCGGGACGATGTGACCGATCCCGAGGCGGACCCGCAGGTCCTGGGCCAACGGATTGAGGCGCACTTCCGGGCGCACCTACGCCGGGTCAACGGGTAGGCGGGCGACGTCAGCGGCATGGACGCGAAGGAATTCCCGACGGCAGAAATCGCCCAGTGGGTTGACGCGTGGCGGCAGACGCGGGCGCTGACGTACGATCTGCTGCGGGCGCTGCCGTATGCCGTGATGAACTTCTCACCGCATCCCGAGTTCGGCACGCTGGTCCGGCAGATCCGGCACGCGGCCGACATCGAAGCCGCCTACCTCGCTGCCATCCGCACCGGGACGATGGACTTTGCGGGCCACCCGCGCCAGCGGAGCTTGGAGCAATCCAAAGAAAATCTGGAAGGCTACATGCGGTACGTGGACGAGGAGCTGGTCGCGGGGCTGCGAGCGCTCACCCCCGCGCAGCTGGTCCGGCCGGTGGAGTGGGGGACGGCGAAGCCCACCCTGCTGCAACACCTGATGTGGCTGCTGCAGCATGAGACGCTACATCAGGGCATGTGGGCGTTTTACGCGAAGGTTGCCGACCTCCCACTCCCAAAGAGCTGGCAGGAAACCTGGCGCCTCACCTAAGCCATTTCAAAAGGGTCAGACCCCTTTGAGGTCATCACTGGGGGGCAGTGCCAGGCAAACCAGCCTTGACACGATCTAGCCGTTGTGCAAGAGTGTAAATGGTCTGACCAATGGACCATTCCGCACTACAGGGGTCAACAATTCCGTCCCCCAGCGCCGTCAAAGACGAACTCGAGCCGGTCCGCAAGACCCGGATCTATGAGGAAGTGGCCTCACAGATCCAGCGGCTGATCACCGACGGCAGGCTTCGGCCGGGGGATCACCTCCCGCCGGAGCGAGAGCTGGCCGAGCGGTTCGGCGTCAGCCGGACGTCAGTCCGAGACGCCATCCGGGTCTTGGAACTGATGGGACTGCTCGAACCCCGGCAGGGGGAGGGCACGGTCGTCAGGGACCTCAGCCCCGACTCGCTGGTGAACCCCCTCGCCTCGCTGCTGGTCCGCAACCGCACCCTGCTCGCCGACCTGCTGGATGTCCGTAAGATGATCGAGCCGGCGCTCGCGGCCCGCGCGGCGGTGCATGCCTCTGGCGACGAATTGGCTCGGCTGGAGCAGATCTTCCTCCGCCAGCACGATAAAGTCCAACACGGGGAACTCGCCATCGACGAGGACTCCGAGTTTCACTACGCGATTGCGACCGCGGCACGGAACCGGGTCGTCCTGCGGGTGCTGGATGTGCTGATGGACCTCTTGCGGGAGAGCCGGGAACGGTCGCTCCAGGTCGCCGGACGGCTGCAGCGGTCGCTCGCGGGCCACCGGCGCATCTTAGACGCGATCCGGCGCCGCGACGCCGACGCCGCCGAGGTGGCGATGCGTCAGCATCTGCAAGAGATCGAAGACGTCTTGCTCAGACCGAAGGCATCTCGGGTGGGAGGGTAGCTGTGGGCCGCCTCTTCGCAGTAGAGATCGTCTACCGTGGGATCTTTCAGAAGAACCTGGCCAAGAACATCAGCCGCGGGATCGTGCTGGCCGCCAAGCACGACGGCAAGACCGGCATTTCCTTCGGGCGCTACGGTGACAGCCCCGAGCGCAATGGCATTCCCGCCAAGAACTTCGCCATCGTCGCTACCGACGACGAGACTCTGCAGGAAGGGATGGCCAAGTACGAGCCCAAGGAAACCGACATTAGCATCTCCGTCGACGATACGCTGTGCAAAGGCGTGGAGTCGTGGGCGTGGTACGGGCTGCAGCCGATCAACCGGCTCCTGAAGCCGAACGGCACGTTGATCGTGACGACGATGAAGGGCCCCGAGGCCGTCATCGAGATGTGTCACCGGAAAGACGCGCCCTACCGGCTGGCACTCCTCACGGCGATTCCCAGCTTCTCCGGGCTGTGGGTCTACAAGGATGATCACACCGACGTGCGCATCCTGGGCGCGATCGCCAAAGTCCTGCCCGAACTCCTCAGCCTGAAATCGGTCGAAAAGGCCATCAAAGAGGAGTGGCACGATGACCTGAAGGTGAAGTCGGCGCAGAAGGCGTTCGAGCGCGTCACCACCAGCGTGGTGTCCCCGCAGGAAGGCAACCCCGAGAAGCCGTATGAGTTCGAACTGCCGAAGTGGTACGAGCTCCGCGAGGGGCTGGCGATCCCGAGCATTCCGAAAGGGAAGGAGATCGCCGACCCTGTCTCGCAGCAGACTGGCGGGTTCCGCCCCGACCGCAACCCCACCTTCAAGAAATACTCCACCCGCACGATGCGGCCGGTGGTCGACTTCGACACCTGCGTGAAGTGTACGCTGTGCTGGCTGCAGTGTCCGGATTCCTGCTTCGACGTCACGCCCGACGGGTATTACGACGCCAATATGCAGGCGTGCTGCGGCTGCGGCGTGTGCGAGGCCGTGTGCCCGGTGGCGAACTGCATCACCATGGTCAACGAGACAGCGTTCGCCGACAACGCCAGCCAGTGGGAGATGTGGAAGAAGGAGAAGCCAGCATACAAGACGTGGCTGCAGGAGAAGATCCAGCACAAACCTGAGCGGTCGCACGGCTTCTGGGTGCGGGGACAGTACGAAAAGCAGGTCGACCAGATGGTGAAAGACGGCATCGTCGATACCGGCGGCGAGGCGATCACCGAGAAGGTCGTCACCGATGTCGGCGAAGCCAGCGCAGGAGGCTGACGCGGATGGCCAAGGTCATTGAGAAGGCGCAGCAGGAAAAGGAGTCGCTGATCAGCGGCAGCGAGGCGATTGCGGTCGCCTGCAAGCTGGCCGATGTTGACGTCATCACCGCCTACCCGATCCGGCCCTATGACACGGTGATGCAGTACGTGGCCAAGCTGGTGGCCAACGGCGAGCTGGACTGCGAGTACATCGTGGCCGAATCCGAGCACTCGCAGTTTGAGATCGTCAAGCACGCCTCCGCCGCCGGCGCGCGGGTGTTCTGCGGCAGCAGCGGCGTCGGCTGGATGTACGCGTTTGAGGCGCTGACGGTGACGCCGGCGCTGCGCATCCCGATGGTGGCGATGGTCGGCAACCGCGCCCTGGATGATCCCGGCGCGTTCGGTGTGGAGCACAACGACGCGCTGGCGGTGCGCGACCTGGGCTGGCAGCTGGTGTGGGTGGACAACGCGCAGGAAGCGCTGGACACTGCGCTGATCGCCTACCGCGTGGCCGAAGACCGCCGCGTCTTCCTGCCCTGCGCCATCGCCTGCGACGGCGCGTTTCTGACACACTCCCAGTCCATGGTCAAAATCCCGCCCCAGGAGTGGGTGGACGCTTTCCTGCCGCCGTACAACCGGGGCGACCTGCTGCTGCACCCGGATAACCCGATCACGGTGGCCCCGCAGGTGAACGAAGACTGGCTGATGGAGCTGCGCAAGCATAATGACGAGGCGATGAAGCGGTCCAAGACCGCGGTAATTCCGGAGGCGTACCGGGACTTTGAGCGGATCTTCAACCGTGCTTACGGCAACCCGTTCTTCGAGGAGTACCAGACCGAGGATGCCGATGTGGTGCTGGTCGGAATGGGCACGCTGTCCATGCCGGTGAAGGTGGCGATCCGCCAGATGCGTAAGGAAGGGAAGAAGGTGGGCTTTGTGCGGGTGCGCTGGTTCCGGCCGTTCCCGGCGGAAGAATTGGCGCAGACGCTGGGCCGGTTTAAGGCGGTCGGAGTCATCGACCGCGATTACTCGTTCGGCTCCCCGCACATGAGCGGCGTGCTGGCTACCGAAATCCGCGCCTCGTTGTACCCGGCCGCCACGCGGCCGCCGGTGGTCGGATTCATCTGCGGCTTGGGAGGCCGCGAGGTCACCGTGCCGGACGTGCGGCGCATGAGCGATATGGTCTTTAAGGCAGCGGCCGGGCAGGCCCAGCCGCCCGTGACATGGATCGGCATTCGAGAGTGAATTGTTCTGTCATT
>VBAI01000163.1 GCA_005882295.1 Candidatus Segetimicrobium genomatis
CGCGATCAGGTTTACTCCGCGGAAACCAGGCAGCATATGGAGCACCGTGAACGTCAAACGCGTGAGGGAACTCACGCGTCTGGGACTGATGCACCCCGCGGGGATCAAGGTGTTCCAGGAGCGCAAGAAGACCGGGGTGTACTCTTACGAGCAAAGGAACACGGCCAAACTTGGCGCCTCGTTCGAGGGGCGGTTGCGCGCCAACAAGCGAGCCTGGCGCTTCTTCCAGGCCCAAGCGCCCTGGTACCGGAAGACTGCTATCTGGTGGGTCATCAGCGCGAAGAGGGAAGAGACCAGGCGAAAGCGGCTGGCCGAGCTCATCAAAGACTCGGCGCGCGGGCGCACCATCCCGCCGCTAACGCGCCCTGGCAGAGGGCAGTAAGGGGGAGAAGAAATGGAAGTCGTAAACCTGAAGGAGAAGTTTGGGCGCGTCCGAGAGTACTGGTCGCCAAAAATCATGGGCGAACTGAATGATGCGTACGTGAAAGGCGTGAAGCTCCGGGGAGAGTTCGTCTGGCACCACCACGAGAGAGAAGACGAGCTGTTTCTTGTCGTCGAGGGCAGGCTGCGGATGCAGTTGCGCGACGGGAACCGGGACCTGCGGCCGGGCGAATTCATCATCGTGCCCCGCGGCGTCGAGCACTGCCCCCTGGCCCTAACGGACGAGGTACATGTGGTGCTTATCGAGCCAAAGACGACGCTCAACACCGGGGATGTGGTGAACGAGCGAACGGTCCGGAATCTCGAGAGAATCTGAACGAGTCTTCCGCCTAAGGATCGAAGCGGCCCATGAAGTGTGCGGCCACCTCGGGCCGCGTGAGCTCGTAGATCGCCAGGCGCTGGCCGCCCTCCGCGGTGAAGGTACAGCATGGGCCTTGCGGGATCTCAAACACCTCGCCGCGCTTCCACTTCCGGCGCTCCATCTCGCCCATCGCCCTTTGAAGATTCTCGACGCGATAGATAAGAATGGGCAGGTTGCCTTCCAGGTG
>VBAI01000164.1 GCA_005882295.1 Candidatus Segetimicrobium genomatis
CATGGCACCTCGATCTTGATCGCGATCGCCGAGGGGACTGGGTCGGGCCCGATGATGGACCACCCTCCGCCTAAGATGTACAGCTTCCCGTTGATGGCTTGAGCAGCGTCTGCAAGGAGCATCGTGACTCTCATCGTGAAGCGCCTAACGGAATTGGGTGAACACATCGACCAGAGCAGGCTTGCGTTCCTTCAGGACGTAGCGCATGGCACGCTCTAGCGCCGGGCGGATCTCGCCAGGCTCTTCGATCGGTCCCCACGCTTCGATCCCAAAGGACTTGGCCATGCTGGCGAAGTCGACAGGCGGGTTGTCCATGCGCTGGCCGATGTGGGCGTTTTCGACCGGGCGGTTGCGGGCTTTGGCCATGAGGATCTGGTGCTCTTCATCATTGAAGTACGACCGGTTGTTATGCATCACGATGAGCAGCGGGATGCGGTGGTGCGCGGCGGTCCACAGCGCGCTCGGTGTGTACAGCAGGTCGCCGTCGGGCTGGATGTCGATGCACAGCTGCGTCTTGCCCAGCGCGAGCGCGGCGCCGACGGAGTGGCCGATGCCGTACCCGACGCCGCCGCCCATGTGCGCGCCGACATATGGCTTCGTGGTCGTCCAGTCCCACAGTCGGCGGGTCCAGCCGCGCAAACTCCGGTTGACCAGCACCCAGTCCTCGTCTTTGGCGACATCCCACAGGTCGCTGGCGAGTCTCGCCAGCGCGATGGGCCGCTCGCTGCCGGCGCGGTCTGCTGCCGCCCGCCATGTGTCACGCAGGGCGCGGTGCATGTGCTCAAGCGATTTGCGCCTGCGGTCGACGCGTGTCCGCAGCGCGCCGTCGGCCTCGACCGCGCTGCGGCACAGATCGGTGATGGCCGGGATGGCAAGCGAGGTGTCGGCGGCGATGGGGAGGTCGATGGGTTGCAGCCGGCCGTACTCCTGTGCCCAGCTGCGGACCATGAAGTCATTGAAAGAGATATGAATCAACCGCGCGCCGGATTTGAGCTGCGAGCGGGGGATGCGGGCCGTCCGGTCTACTGTCGAGATCGCCTTCTCGATGTCAAAGACATCCAGCGCCAGGACCACGTCGGCGTTGGGGAGCAACTCCGCCTCCGCCCCGGCCAGGTCCAGCGGGTGCGTGTTCGGAAAGTTAAGACGGCTGCCCAGATCGATGACGGGAATGGCGAGGCTTTCAGCCAGCTGCACCAGCGATGGAACGGCCTCCGGAGTGCGCCCCACATAATCGGCCAGGATGACAGGGTTCTCTGACTCGATTAACCAGCGCGCGGCCTTGGCTAGGGCCGATGGATCAGCCTGCGCTACAGAGGGCGGGGCGTAACGGTTGATGTCAGGGATTGCCACGGGGGAGTCCAGACGCTGTTCTTGCAGCGCCGCGTCCCAGCAGAGATAGATTGGTCCTTGCGGCTCAGTTGTCGCAATGCGGTACCCGCGGATGAACGACTCCACGATCCCCTGCAGGCTACTGGGCTGGTCGTCCCACTTCACGTAATCGCGGATGGCATTCCCCTGCACCAGCGCGGTGTGAATCCAGTCGATCCACGGCCGGCGCGTCTCGACAGCCATGGGCCCGGTCCCGCCCATGACGAGCAGGGGTGTGCGGTCGAGCCAGGCCGTATAGATCGCCATCGCCGCATGCAGCAGCCCGACCACGTTGTGCACGATGGCCGCCATGGGACGGTTCTTGGCCTTCGCATACCCCTGGGCCACCGCGACGGCGATCTCCTCATGGTTGCAGAGGATGATCTGCGGCATGGTGTTGCCGCCGTAGTTGACGATGGAGTCGTGCAGCCCGCGAAATGTGGCTCCCGGGTTGAGCGCGGCATACTCGATCTCATACGCCTTCATCAGGTCGACGATAATATCCGACCCGTACTCGGTCCTGGAACGGCCAGATGTGAGCGTCACCCGATCGACCGCTTGGACGTCGCCACCGTCGCTCATTGCTGTTTCCTCCCAGTGTCAGGGGTCGCCCCTGGCTGCGCGCCGCTCAGGCGGCGCAGCTCTTCGCGGGTCAACGTCCGCATCAGGGTGCGGAGCCAGTTCGCCAGCGGTGCTTCGGTGCCTGCTTCGGAGGCGATCTCCACAGCTTGGGCAAGATCTTTGTCCGGCCAGGTCAGGTTGATGAGATGGAGTTCCCGCAGCGCGTAACTGTCCGCGCTGCCGTGCCGCAACGCGGAGCGCAGCCGCGCAGGGGAAACGCCCAGCCGCTCTGCCAGTGCCAGGGCTTCGTGAACGCCCGCCACGCCGGCCCACAGGATGAGGTTGTTGGCCAGTTTGGCCACCTGCGCGGCGCCGACCTGGGTGTCGATATGGATGATTTCCTGACCGAACGCCCGCAGGATCGGCTGGCACCGCTGGAAGAGCGCCGGCTCGCCGCTGACGAATACCGTCAGGTCGCCGGCTTCGGCGCTGCGTTGTCCTTTGGCGACCGGCGCATCCAGCACGCCGACGCCGCGAGATGCCGCCGCGGCGGCGACGTCCCGGCAGGTGGAGGGTTTCACGGTGCTGGCGATAATTACCACGCCGCCAGGTCCCAGACCGGTCAGGACGCCCACGGGTTCCAGTGTGACCGCCTTGACCTGGGCGTCATCGGCGACCATGACGAGGACGGCCTGGCTGTACGATGCGACTTCCCCTGCGACCTCAAACCCGGCGTGCAGAAGATGGCGCGCCATGGGCAGACCCATCCGGCCCAGGCCGATCACGCCCACGCGATGGATTGCGTTCGATGCAGCGTTCATCCCTTGGCGATCTCTCCCGTGGGGGCCGGGCGCCGCAGATCTGGCACGGCCAGCATGGCGAAGTTCCCGACGATCAGCGACGCGGCAATGAGGTAGAAAACGGCGATCAAGCCTATGCGGTCCGCGATGACCCCGCCGATGAGCGGCATCAATGTCGAGAACAGCGCCTGGGTCGTGAAGAGCGTCCCCACTGTCGTACCCTCATATTGACGGGGCACGACCCCAATCGCCCACCGGAAGATCGCGGGGCGCATCGAGTAGACGAAGAATCCCACCAGCGCGAGCGCGGCCACAAACGCAGAGCCGAGGTCGAACGCCGCAAACGCTGCCACCGCCAGGCTGGTCGTGAGCATCCCCGCGGTGGCCACGCGCTTGGGGCCGATGCGGTCCGAGAGCGTGCCGGCAATCGGAGTAGCCACCATCCCGGAGACCTGGACCACCGCGATGTAGAAGCCGACCAGGACGGCGGAAATCTTCAGGTCATTGACGAGGTATAGGGGCAGAAAGCTCTGTAGGCCCTGCTGCGTGAAGGAGCGAATCCCGGACACCAGCGCCAAAATCATCAAGTTTGTGTTCCGCAGCAGCGTGCGCAGTCCGGTCAGATACCCGGCCGCCGGAGGCGCGTTCGCCGCAGGTTCGACCCGGCGGCGCACGCGAATCACCGTCTGGAGTGCAATCACGCCGAGCACGACGCCCGCGGCGACGGTAGCAGACATGACCTGCCGCCAGGTGAGGTAGCCCAGCAGTACGCCGGTCAGCAGGGGCATCAACGTATCACCCAGATTGGCCCCCAGTTCATGGATGGCCAGGCCGTATCCCCGGCTGGCCGGATACATTTCCGAGATGGACGTGATGGCCGCCGGATGCCAGAGAAATGAGGCGATCCCCAGCAGCGCCATGCACAGCGCCAGGACCCAGAACGCCGACGTGGCGCTGATGGCCAGATAGGGCACGGCCATCCCCAGCAGCGATATCCCCATGAACATGTTGCGGCGGCCCAATGTATCCACGATGATGCCGGCCGGCAGGTTCACCACCGTACTCATGAACTGCCGCACGGCGAGCAAGAAGCCGATCTGGCTGTAGGTCAGGCCCAGGTCCTTGGCAATGAAGGGCAGCAGCAGGTACAGCGCGGCGGTGTAGGCATGGGTCACGGCGTGTCCCGCGCCGATCGCCCACATCCCGGCGTTGCTCGGATCGGGCCGCAGCACGCGCCGTCGTAGAAGCGGAAAACTCGCTTTCACGTCTCCTGTACCGGAGGGGGTTGCTTCAGCCCTTGCGGGCCTCGCAATGACAGATTCCCACCGGCTGGCGCGACCCCCTCTGCTCAGGGGACGACCGTCACGTGGATTGCCGAAGGGTCAGTGCGCTCACCCTGCACGCGGAGCGCCTGATCAGCCTGTTCGAGCTGGAATTCGTGCGTGCGGATGCGCTCCAGCGGGTAACGGCGTGAGGCGATGAGCCGCAGTGCCTCCTCCACCGACTGATAGTCGCGTCCGCGGACTCCTTTCACCGTCAGCTCCTTGCGGACCACGATGTCGTTCAGCGAACCGGTCACAGGTTTGCCGCGTTTGGATGCGGCCAGGATGATTGTCGCGGCTTTACGGGCCAGCGCCAGTGCCGTCTCCACCGTATCCGGCGCACCAGGGGCGAGATCCACGATGACGTCGGCCATCTCGCCGTTCGTGATCTCGCGCACGGTGGCCACGACGTCGGCGCGATCTGCGGCGACGGGGATAGCTCCCAGCGCCCGCGCCGCCTCCAGGCGCGCGCCCGAAGAACGGCTCACTGCGATGACGTGTTTCGCGCCGCCCTCCACCGCCGCCACGACGCAGCCCAATCCATGCGCGCCGGGACCGATGATCACGGCCGTCCCTCCGCGGGGCAACTGTCCTTCCTTGAGCACCCAGCGGATGCCGTTGCTGACCGGGACGAACAACGTGGCCAGGTCCGGCGAGAGATCATCGGGAACGTGGTGGACGAGCGCGCGCGGGTGAAGGTAGAGAATCTCGCTGAACCCGCCCCACAATCCGGGGGGCACATCGACAGGCGTTGAGCCATAACGCAGGAAGGGTTTTTCGGAGCGAGAGTCGGTCGCCTCACAGAGCGCCGGCCTGCCGGATTTGCACAACTCGCACTGACCGCACGGCAGAAACTCTTCGACCGCGATGCGGTCGCCGGTTTTGATGTGCCATCGTCGTGCCGCGCCCTCACCCACGGCGAGGACCCGCCCGACGATCTCATGGCCGAGGATCAATGGACCGAGGTGTGCTCCCCGTTGCCGGGTGTAGAAATCCCAGTCGGTGCCGCAGAGCCCGCAGGCTTCCACGGTGAGCAGGCCATCGTCTGCTCCCACGGTGGGCACGGGCAGCTGCCGGAGTTCCGTGCGCAGCGGCGCCACGGCGACCGCGGCTGTTGCAGTACGCACGTTTGTTTTTTTGGTGAGAGATTTGTCCAAGGGTTATGAAGCGAAGCCCCGCGGCCGCGCAAGCAACTCTATTCTGTCATTGCGAGGCACGAAGTGCCGAAGCAATCTCCAGTCCGGCGCTAGATTGTTCGCGGCGCTCGCAATGACAAGTGGAGTGTCTACCGCCACGCCCCTTCGGGGCTCGCGATGACAGATGTGTGAAGCGTGCCCTACGCCTGATCAATATCCGCTTCGGGAATCGCCACCAGGTCGCTGGTGTCCACGAGAGGTGCGAAGTCGCGGTGCCGGGCGCGCAGGAGGGCATCCAGCTCCTCGGCGCGCAGCACCACGGTCTGGCCCGCGTTCATGTCGCGGATCATGAGCGCTTCTTCCGATCCCACGCGAGCCACGCCCACGCTCACCAGCGCGAACTCGTTTTGCAGCGGTGCCATCGTCCCGTCCGTGCGTGGGGTGGCTGCGTCTGCCTGATCAGATCGCGGTGGCAGCAGCGGGATGGGCTTGTAGCGGACCCGGGTCAGGCCCTCGAGTTCGAGGGGATCGAGGTACGCTTCAGCCGGCCGGGGGGTGTGGCGCCGCAGCCGCAGGCGCGGGCCGGTGGCCGTCTGGTACGTGCTGACCTCGATGTTGCCGAGCTGCCCCAGCGGGACGTTGGTGAATTGAGGTTGCGGCATGTCGCGGCTACGGGATGAAGGAGAGGTTGTAATGTGGCTGATCAGAATCGAGCAGCACGACTTTCTTCTGGACGATCTTCCATCTCGCCCCGTCGCGGCGCAGACGGTATTCACACGATGCCGGGAACAAACGCACTGCGTTCATTCCCGCCTGCCCCAGCCCGCCCGGCCGCACTTCGGTGATCAACTGACGGCAGCGCAGCCGCGCAGTGCCGGCGCCGTCGGCTTCGACCTCCACGTTGGACACAAACCGGATCGTGCGCGACGGCGGGTTCTGGTCCAGCACCGGCGTCTGGGTAAGCCGGTAGACGCGCTCGTGGATGCGCTTGCGATCGTCGGAGATAATCGACACGCCCTGTCCCAATGCTTTCCTGGGGTCGATCGGCACCCAGTAACTGCCGTCGTCGGTGAACAGCGTCTCCCACTCATCAAAGCGGCGTTCATCGAGCATGCGGGCCTCGGCGAACAGGAAGCGCTCGGCTTCTGGGGCCGACAGCACGGATTTCACCGCCTTCGCCGGCCGCCGCGCCATGTAAAAACCCCTCACCCCTAGTCCCTCTCCCACCGGGAGAGGGGAATGTGGTTGGGCGCTTCCGCGCCCTCTCCTATGGCTTCGACATTTCTAGCTGCCACTGGCGATACAGCGCGCGCTGGGGCGCTTCGTCGGTGGTGTGGCCGATCCGTTCCCCGTTCTCGACCCGCTCACGGTGCTGCCCCCGACAGAACAGATTCCACTCGTGCCCGCGCGCCCGAACACCGGTCTGCACCTCGGTGAAAACTTCGATGTCGTCCGGTGCGCCGAATCCCGCCGGCCCGTAGAAACGCTCGTGCCCGCGGATGCGTCCGTCGTTGATCGCATCCGGCACGCCCTGCAGCGCGTAGACGTACAGCTGCACCTCCGTGCGATTGACGGCCTTAGGGACGATGACCCGCAGATGCGTGTCAAAGAGGTACAGGTTCGGGAAGATGAAGATGTTGCGCCGGGCGGAGAGGTCGATCAACTGCGGCTCGGAGTATTTGGCGCTCATCGCTTTGGCGTATTCTGGATAGCGGTCCATCATCCGCGCCGTCCAGCTCGATGCCGGGTTCAGGCTGCCTGGGCGCTCCAGCAGGCCATGCCCGCGTGGGAGCCCCCGCGCAGCACCCTCCTGCCGGTATTTCTGGACCTCCTCGACGGTCGATTCTTTCGACAGCTGCAGGACCCGCTGCCACGACAGGTGCACGTAGTTCCCGTGATAGCCGTCGTAGCCGTTCTCTGCTTGCAGCTTCCAGTTGCCCGGATACTCGTAGCGGTGCGGCGGGAGGAGCACCTCGATCTGCTCGACCGGCGAGCGTCCCAGCCAAGCGTCCACATACTTGCGGGCCGGGGCGAGATACTCGTCGAAGGTCGGTCCCACCTCGCTCAGGCTGATGAAGATCAGGCCCCGGTAGTTCGCCATCCGGGAGACAGGGACCAGACCGTAGGCGCTGCGATCGAAGTCATCGGGATAGCCTGTGCTCTGCGACATGCCGATGAGGTCGCCGTTGTTGGCGTAGACCCAGTTGTGATACCGGCAGCGGAAGAAGTTGGAGTGCCCGCGCTCCTGGCGGCAGACGACCGCGCCGCGGTGCCGGCAGCGATTGTACAGCGCGTGGACCTTGCCATCCTCATGGCGGGACAGGATGACGGGCTGGGTGCCGACCAGGATCGTCTTGTAGTCGCCGGCCGCGGGGAGCTCAGATTCATGACCGGCATAGACCCAGGTGCGCTCGAAGATGCGTTCCAGCTCCGCGGCAAAGACCTCGGCGTCCGTGTAGACCGATCCGTGTACGCGGAACTCGCGCGGGTCGTCGACGACCAGGTCCGCGAACGATTCCGTTCGCTCTGTTACCGCCATTGGGGACTCCTCCGGCCCCTCCGCTTACCGCACAACGTCGAAGGTGAGCCTGCGCAGCAGATCTTGCAGGGAGATCCCCGCGTCGTACTCCGGAGCGTTCTCGAGTTGTTCCAGGTTGTTCAATCCCGACCACTTGTAGACCCGGTTCGTGGCCGAGATGATGCGCGCAGGCTTGTCCGACCCCGCGTTGACGTGCTGGTGGATCGTTGCGGGCGGAATGTAGACGACGTCGCCGGCCTTCCACTCGAACCGCTGGGGCTTGTCTGGGACGATCCAGCGCCAGCCCGACTGATCGGAGTCCACATCGCAGTCCCAGTGCAGATCGTAGCCGGCGCCTTCGACGACGTAAAACGCTTCTTCGGCGAAATGCCGGTGCCGGCCAGAGCGGCTGCCCGGCGGGATGACCTGCATGTAGATGTCGATCGACTCCGCGCGGGTGTTCAGCTGCTCGTTCACCATGTGCTTGAGCAGGCCGTGCGGGGACAGCTCCCACGGCATCTCGTCAGGTTTGACCAGCCTGCGGCGCTTGCTGTTCCGGGCGGGCCGTTCGGCTGCGTCCACCAGCAGTTTCCGGTAGAAATCACTCTGCAGCGTTCCGCGTTGCCAGACTTTACTCTCGCCCCAGGCCATTGAAGCCTCCTAGCATGTGTTATTTCGAGGCCAACCGTCTGTCATTGCGAGGGGCGCAGCCCCGAAGCAATCTCCGCTCAAGGAGATCGCCACGGCTCCTCCGGAGCCTCGCGATGACGACTGTGCTACTCATCTTTCCTCGGTACGAAGCCCACGCCATTCGGGGTAGGTTCCTTGGGCCGCGGGACGACGGTCTTCTGGAACAACATGTTCATGAAGATGAACATCGGCTTGGTCTTCATCACCAGCACGCGGGCCGGGCGCTGCGGGTCGGCGTTGTTGTGCTGGTGCACGGTGTGGTTGGGGACCACAGCGATGTCGCCGGCCTCCCACTCGTAGCGGACGCCGTCGTGGATCTCAAATCCTTTGCCATCCAGGATATAGAAGATCGCCTCGTTCACGTGGAAGTGCATCTGCGAGCGCCCGCCGGGCGCGTACTCTTCGAGGTGCAGGTGCAGCGTCTGCCCGAGGTTGTCCTCGGGGTGGAGGTAGTGCTTAGAGAAGGCCTGCGGCCCATCGATGAAGTTGATCTCGTCCGCCCGCCGGACGCGCGGCAGCGCGCGGAGGCGTTTGAGTTCATCCTTCAGACTGTACTCACCTTGAATGGCGCGGAGGAATACCCGGTCCTTCCGGTTCTCAAACGTTGGCTGCGCCACGTGTTCCCTCTACAAGTCTGGAGTTTTGAAGGTAGTATAGCATAAGGTATAATGACTGCTACACGACCAGGCGTGGAGGGTGCCCATCAACGCGTCTCGTCCCGGCGGAACGAACTCCAAAGCGAGGCCGTCCGCGAGCCGGGCTCGCCGGCCAGTTGCTCCCGATGGGTTGAGGCGAATCCGCTGGCCGCAGGAAGACAACAAGATCCCCCGCGAGATTTTCACCGATCCAGATCTGTTTCGCATCGAGATGGATTCCGTATTCACCGGGCCGGTCTGGGTCCTCGTGGGCCATGAGTCCGAGATTCCGCAGCCTGGAGATTTCAAGACACTCTCCATCGGCGCGATCCCCGTGATTGTGATTCGGGGAGCGAATGGGCGCGTGGGCGTGCTGGTGAATGCGTGCGCCCACCGGGGCACGCGGCTGGTGGAAGGCCCTTCGGGCAACGTGCTCCGCGGCGGGTTCCGATGCATCTACCACATGTGGACGTACGACACCGAAGGCCGTCTGATCGCCGTCTCGCTGCCGGATGATTTCCCCGCCGAGTTTCGCAAGGAGGATTACGGGCTGCCCCGGGCGCGCGTAGAGACCTACAAGGGTGCCATCTTCGCGACCCTCAACGATGCCGCGCCGCCACTGCTCGACTACCTGGCCGAGCTCACGGGCGGGCTGGATCGAGTTCTGGGAGACGGCGCGCTGCGATTCCTGGGGTCGATTAAGGTCATCTTCCGAGCCAACTGGAAACTCTACGTAGAAAACATCTACGACGGATATCACGTCACCGCGCTGCACACTGGGTTCCAGGTGGTCCGCCTGCGCTCCCACGGGGGCGAGCGTCTGGTGCCCAACTATGAGCGCAACGGGCACCTGTGGGGGCGGTCTAAGTCCACGCCGGTCAACGAGCTCACCCCAGCGCTGCGCGACATGAGCCTGTTTGACACGCGGACGAAGCCAACCACCGACCACAATATGATGGTGGTGTTTCCCTCCGGTGTCGTCACCGATTACTTCGATACGATTCAGTTGCGCTATGTGATTCCTCTCGATTTGGACCGCACACAGATCGAGTTTGCCTTCTTCGGGCGGACGACCGACACGGATGAGGCGCTCTGGCACCGCGTGCGCCAGGGCCCGGAGGTCCTCGGACCTGCCGGGGCGATCACCCTGGAGGATGCGGCGGCGCTGGAGCGCGTGCAGCTCAGCGCCACGGCTCGGGGCGAGAACGTCGTGCTAAAGGGGACAGCCAAGCGCTTCCCGCCGTACCGGCATGTCGACGAAGCACCGATCCGCCACTTTTATCACGCGTATCGACGGCTTCTGGGATTTCCAGCGCCAGACACACAAAAGGCGGACGGAAGGTAGGTGCGACCAGCAATGTTGCCAGCGAAGCTGGCCGGCGGCGCAGCGAGGCCGAACCGCAAAACATCCAGCGGTCGAGGCAGCAGCGAGTGTCTCTCGTGGGCAGGCGGTGAGGCCGGTGAATTTCGCACGTTGCGATTAAAGTTGGAAGCACCGATCCGCCATTTCTATCAGGCCTATCGGAGATTGCTTGGGTTTCCACTTAATGGGGGGACCGATGGCGCTCGCGGGACGCGTTGACCTGGGGGAGCGGCGCCAGGCCGCGCTGGACCTGCTCACACAGTACATCCGCATTGTGGACGATCCACGCCGGATCGAAGAATGGCCGGCGTTGTTCAGCGACGACGCCGAGTACATCGTGATCACTCGTGAAAACCACGAACGGAACCTGCCTATCGCCGTCATCCGCGACGACTCCAAGGACCGAATCGCCGACCGGGTGACCATCATCCGAGAGTTCTGGGGCGCCGGCGGGCGCGCGGCAGACCGGCACTACAACGACGCGTGGCCCCGGCACGTCGTCGGTCCGGTATGGGTCGAGTTCAGTGAGTCGGGGGACGCCCTCGTCGGGGCGAACTTCGCCGTGTACCAAAGCGTCCAAGTGGATGTCGCCCCGCGGCTGCTGGCCGTCGGGGAGTACAAAGACGTCGTGGAGTTCTCCGGCGCGACCGCGACATACAAGGCCAAAAAAGTGATCCTGGACACCTCCGTCCTCCAAGACGTCTTCGTGTACCCACTGTAGCCGGCTCCTGTATGGGCGGACGGTGTCATTGCGAGGAGCGAAGCGACGAAGCAATCTCCACCTGGGAGGAGATTGCCACGGCCCCTGCGGGGCCTCGCAATGACGGAATAATGAACTGATGCCGCCGCTGCGTGTCACCCTGGCCTGCGGGCCCTACGACCGCACCGAAGCGCTGCGCACAGGGATTGTGCGCCCCGAAGGCATCGACCTCAACTACGTCGCCATCCAGTCGCCTCCCGAGATCTTCGCCCGCATGGTGGCGAACCAGGCGTTTGACGCCTCGGAGATGTCCTGCGCCCACGCGCTGATCCGGAAGGGGCAGGGGGAGTTCCCATTCGTTGCACTTCCCGCCTTCCCGTCCCGCATGTTCCGGCATGGCTTCATCTTCGTGAATACAAGGGCTGGGATCCGCGGCCCGAAGGATCTGGAAGGCAAGCGCGTCGGCGTCCCCGAGTACAGTCAGACCGCCGCGGTCTGGATTCGCGGACTCCTGCAGCATGAGTATGACGTGGCGGTGGAGACGCTGCAGTGGGTCACCGGAGGAGTGAACGCGCCGGGACGACCCGATGCGCTCGTCAACCGGCCTGACGAAGAGGTGTCGATCACCCGAGTCCAGGATCGTCCGCTCAACGACCTGCTGGTTGAAGGCGAGATCGACGCGCTGATCGGGGCGCGCCGACCTGCTGCCCTCGGAAAGGACCCGCGCGTGGCTCGCTTGTTTCCCAACTACCGGGAGCTGGAACGCGAGTACTATCGCAAGACCAGGATCTTCCCGATCATGCACACACTGGTCATCCGGGAACCCTTCTACCAGGAGCACCGCTGGATCGGGGAGAGTCTGTACAAGGCGTTTGTGGAAGCGAAGGCGTGGTGCCTGGCGCAGATGCGGTTCAGCAGCTCACTCCGCTACACGCTCCCATGGCTGCACGCCGATCTCGACGAGATGAGCGAAGTGTTCGGGTCCGACCCCTGGCCCTATGGGCTGGAAGCGAACCGCCACGTGCTGACGACCCTCGTGCAGTACCTGGTCGAGCAGCGGCTGCTGCGCCGCCCCATCGCCCTCGAAGAACTGTTTGTGCCGCTCACGCTGATCGGCGAGTAGGCACATTCCGACCGAGGGAAACTGAGGAAGGCGCAGAGAACAGAGGCTATCACCTGTTCCAATACGGGGGGATCGAGCATGCGTGATTCGTTCTCTCGCGCGCTCCTGGCCGGGATCGCCGGCTTCATGCTATTCGTGCTCGCGGTGCCCGCGGTCCAGGGTCAGGCCGATCTGGCGGGTGCGGCGAAACGCGAAGGCAGCGTCGTTGTCTACGGATCTATTGAGTCCGACGTCTTTGACGTGATCCGAAAGATCTTCGAGGGGCAGTACGGTATTCGGGTCGACTACTTCCGCGCCTCGTCGAACGGCACGATGGACCGCGTACTCACGGAGTCCCGTGCGGGCAAGCCGCTGTACGACGTTGTGCTGACGAACCGCAGCCCGATGCTCATCTTGAAGAAGGCCGGGGTGTTCGGGAGCTACGTGTCACCCTCCTACGAGAGGTATCCGGCGGCCACACGCGACGGCGAGGGGGTGCTCTCCCCCTCGTACCGTCAGGTGGTCGTCAGCGTGCTGTACAACACGCGCCTCGTGAAGGCGGAGGAGGCGCCGAAGTCGCTTGCCGATCTCCTCGACCCGAAGTGGAAGGGCAAGATTGTCATGCCCGACCCCAACGTCCACACCACGACGGCGGTCTGGCTGGCCAATCTCCAATCGGTGATGGGGGCCCAGTACCGGCCGTTTGTGGAGGGGCTGGCGGGTCAGGTGACGCTGGCGGAATCGTTCTTGCCCGTGGTGCAGAAAGTGATCGTCGGCGAGTTCCCGCTGGGCATCACCTACGTCAAGTACGTGTACATCTTCGGGAGCGAAGGCGCGCCGCTCGACTATGTCCGGCTCAGCCCACTGCTCGCGGAGGCGCACCACGTCGCGATCAGCGCGAAAGCCCCGCATCCCAATGCGGCTCGCCTGTTCGTCGACGTCTTTACGTCGCGGTTGGGCCTGCTGGCGCTGGCCAAGGCCGGGGAGTTCGTCCTGGTCCCCGGCGTCTACCCGCCGATCAAGGACGCAGACAAGTTGCGCATCGTGCTGATGGACGACCTCAGCGAGCAGGACCTGAAGCAATTCCGCGATCAGATCGGCACCCTCTTCTTGAAACGCTGATACGCTGATGGCTCGGGTCGCCGCGGCCGGACGTCCGGCCTTCTGGTCCGTGCG
The DNA here is from genome assembly GCA_005882295.1 of Candidatus Segetimicrobium genomatis. GTDB lineage: Bacteria > Sysuimicrobiota > Sysuimicrobiia > Sysuimicrobiales > Kaftiobacteriaceae > Telluricultor. The sequence continues at coordinate 13,372 of VBAI01000164.1, forward strand.
GACCGATCCTGCGGTCGTCGCGACCGCGGGGGTCGGTCTCATCCTGGCGTTCCTGGCCCTCTATCCTACCGCCATGCTGTTCTACGGCAGCGTCAGCAACGCGCCGCTTGGCGTGCCCGGCCATCTGACTCTCGCGCACTACCGCACGGCGTACGGCGACCCCAACACCTACCGGATGATCGGGAACTCGTTTGTCTTCGCCTCCGGCGCGGCGGCGATTTCCCTTGTGGTGGCGGGTCTGCTCGCGTGGATCACGGTGCGTACGGATGCGCCCGGGCGGGCGCTGTTCGAACTTGTGGCAGTGGTGCCGAACGTGCTGCCGCCGCTGCTGACCGCGACGGCCTGGGTGCTCCTGCTCAGCCCGCGCATCGGGTTGATCAACGTGGTCGCGCAGCGCGTGGGGCTCCCCCCATTCAACGTGTATTCGATGGCGGGGATGATCTTTGTCGAGGGGCTGATCCTTGCACCGCTGGCCTACCTGATCATCTCCGCGGCGTTGAGCTCCATGGACCCATCACTAGAGGAAGCGGCTCGCGTGGCCGGGTCTCCTCCGCTGCAGGCGGCGCGGCGCGTCACCTCCCCCATGATCCGGCCGGCGTTGCTGGCCGCGGGCCTGTTGAACTTCGTCCGGGCTCTGGAGAGCTTCGACACTCCCTCGATCATCGCCATTCCGGCCCGTATCGAGGTGTTCACCACTAAGGTCGCCCGAGAGGCTCTGGCTGCCTACCCACCCAACCACAATCTGGCCGCCACCTATGCGATGAGCCTGCTCGGCATCGCGATGGTCCTCGTCTATGTCTATCGCCGGCTGACGGCGAGCCGTGAGCGGTTTGTGACGATCTCAGGGCGGGGCTACCGGCCGCGCGCGATTGCGCTGGGTTCGTGGGGATACGCGGTGTCGTCCGGGGCGGTCGCGCTGCTTGCGCTGATTGTGCTCCTGCCATTCTGTGTGCTCCTGCTAACATCGTTGTTGCCGTTCTACTCGGTCCCGACATGGGAGACGGTCAGGCAGCTGACGCTGAAACATTACGCGTTCTTGCTCACCAGCGACCGCGTGGCACGAGCGCTACGGATCAGTGTGATGCTTGCCGTGTCCGGGGCCACCCTGGGAATGCTGCTGGCCTCGGCGGTGGCGTATCTGACCGTGCGGACCCGCGTGGCGGGGCGCGGCGCGCTGGAACTCCTGACGTTTATCCCCTGGGCGTTCCCCGGGACGGCGCTGGCCATTGGACTGCTCTGGGGTTACGTGCGGCTGCCGGTTCCGATCTATGCGACGGCGTGGATCCTGCTCATCGCCTACGTGACGCGATTCCTGCCGTACGGGCTGCGCGCCATGACCAGCACGATGGTTCAGGTGCACTCCGATCTGGAGGAAGCGTCCCGGGTGTGCGGCGCGGGGCTCGTGCACACTTTCCGGCGCATCCTCTTCCCGCTGCTGCGCCCCGGGTTCCTGGCCGGCTGGGCGATCCTGGCGACAATCTTCATGCGGGAATTCAGCACGTCCCTCTTCCTCTATACCCCACGCTCTGAGCCGGTGGGTCCGCTGCTCTACCACCTCTGGATCGATGGCCTGCACGGACGGATGGCCGCGCTGGGTGTCACCGTCAGCCTGGTGTCGGTGGTCCTGGTCGCAGTGGCCCGGCGGGCCGGCAGGACGCGGGTGGGGGAGTAGCGCCGATAGACACTCTACTTGTCATTGCGAGCGCAGCATTGCTGGGGTCCCCGCAAATTCGCTACACAAATTTGCGGGGTGGCAAGCGATCTAGCGCCGGACTGGAGATTGCTTCGGCACTTCGTGCCTCGCAGTGACAGAATAGAATAGCTTGCGCGGCCACGGGGCTTCGCCCCTCGCAATGACGGCCTAACCGAGGTCCGGTAGCAGGATCAGATGCTTCGACTCGATTGCGGCGTAGAGCCGCTCATCGAGCGCAAACACCTCGTCGCCATACGCCAGCAGGGTGACGTCGCCGACGGCGACGCGGCATTTCACGCGCGTACCTTCAAAGAGCGAAGACACCACCGTTCCCTCAAGGACATTCATCTGGTCCCGCGGACGGTCGCGGCTCAGCCGCACATGCTCCGGACGGACACCCGCCACGACGGGTTTCCCTGCTCCCGCCCGGTCCGATCGCAGGGCGTACAACGGTCCGTGTGCGGTGAGGATCTTGACGACCTCGCCGTCTGCCGATGCCGCGGTCCCGCGGATGAAACTGATCTCCCCGAGGAAGGAGGCGGTGAACGGGTGCGCGGGCCGGGCATAGAGGTCCGGAGGGCTGCCCATCTCCACGATCCGGCCGGCGTGCATCACGGCGACCACATCGGAGAGGCCGAGCGCCTCCAGTTGGTCGTGTGTCACGTAGAGCGTCGTGATGTGCAGCCGGCGTTGGAGGGCGTGCAACTCCTCGCGCACCTGCTCGCGGACTTTCGCGTCGAGGTTGGACAGGGGTTCATCCAGCAGCAACACCTCGGGCCGGTACACCAGGGCGCGGGCCAGGACCACCCGCTGCTGCTGTCCACCGCTGAGGTACGGTCCCGGCCGGTCTTCCAGCCCTGAGAGCCCTACCAGGGCCAGCGCCTCCCGGACCCGCTCGGCAATTTGTTTGGCCGGCAGACGGCGGACCTGCAGCGGATACGCCACATTCTGGAAGACCGTCAGGTGCGGCCAGATGGCGTAGGACTGAAAGACCATCCCCACGTTCCGCTGCTCGGGAGGGACGGCTACGCCCCGCGCGCGGCTGAACAACGGCCGCTGGTCGAAGAAGATCTCGCCCTCGTCGGGGCGTTCCAGTCCCGCGATGCAGCGCAGCGTGGTGGATTTGCCGCAGCCGCTCGGTCCGAGCAGCGTGACGATCTTGCCGTCGGGTACGTCCAGGGTGACGCCATGCACCGCCGGGACGGCCTGCCGCCCGACGCGGTAGGTTTTCGAGAGATTGACGACTTTGATAGCCGGCATTGGGTCACGTGCGTCTTCACGTGCCGGCGACAGGAGTCCTTTGCGGCGCCGTACAATATGCGCCGCTGGGAGGGTATTTCAAGGGACGGAGGAGGCGAAATGAACACCCCTGCAACACAGAAGGCTGCCCGTGTGTCCGTATTGCTCCTCCTATTGATCGCACTCGCGATCGTAGGACAACCACTGCCCACATTATCTCAGGAGATGCCGGTCGGGCTGGGAGCGGCCCGATTGGATCGGGCGCAACTACCGCAGGCCGTCAACTTCACCCTCGTTGGCGCAAATCCGCTGGTCAACCCGGTCGGCAGCCGGATGTCCAGCAGCGGGATCCCACGCGGGATGAATTCCGCATTGGGCATCGCGAAGCACTGCGCCTACGCGGGAAGCCGCAACGGTCTGCAGGACGTGCTGATCGTGGACATCGGCGACCCGGCCCATCCGGCGGTGACCGGGTTCATTCCAGGGATTGGGTTGAGTTCCTCGCGGGAGTTGAAGGCGATCGAGGACCTGGACCTCCTGGTGATCGGCCACTTCCAGGTCGATCCGGGTTCGACGATGGAGAATCCGACGAACACTCCCGGGGTGGTGAACCGGTTCCGGGTCTATAATATCGCCGACTGCACGAGGCCGGTGCTGCGGACCGAGTTTGACCTGGGCAGCAGCATCTGGCACGAGTTCTTCCTCTGGCGCGATCCGAGAAACACGAAGCGCATCTTGGCCTACGTCTCCATCACCGGCGGCGATGCGCTCCCTGACCTCCGGATCTTCGATCTCACCGATTCGGCGCGGGGCGCCGCCGTCAAGCAGATCGCGTCGTTCACGCTCGATCCCGCGGTCCCGGCCACGGAGCAGGTGGACCTCAACGATCCGCGGCAGCGGTTCGGGGAGGATCAGTTTCCGTTCAAGACGATCGACCTGGCCGGGCGGGTGGATACACGGTTCCTTTTTGCCGGCAAGTTCGGGCCGCAGCAACCGACGTCGATCAGCAACCTGCTGCACTCGATGACGGTCAGCCCTGACGGCACGCGCGTATACATGGCCAACCTCAATGCGGGATTCTTCATCCTGGATAGTTCCAATCTGGCCGACGAGGCGAAGGCGAAGACGTGCGTGCCCAACACCGTCACCAAGGATGCCACGTCCAACCGCGAGCCGGCGCTGTGCCTGCGGAAGCTGAATCCTGATCCCGCGGCGCGGATCGACTGGCACCCGCCGTTCAACAGCGTGACCCACACCGCCGTGGCGATCCCTGGGAAACCCTACGTGCTGGTTGGCGATGAACGCAACGGCACCACGACGTGCCCATGGTCGTGGTACCGCGTCATCGATATCTCCTCTGAGGTGAATCCGAAGATCGTCGGCGGCTTCATGCTGCCGGAGGACAGACCGGAGAGTTGCCTGCTCGGCGGGCCGGGCGATCCCAAGTATCTCCGGGAATTCTCCTCGCACCAGGCGACGGTGTTTGCGAATATCGGGTTCTTCACCTGGTATGCGGGTGGGTTGCGGGCGTGGGATCTCTCGACGCCGGCCGCGCCGCGCGAGGCGGGCGTCTATGTGCCCCGGCCGCCGGCGGCGGTGCAGTTTGGATTCCGGGACAGCCCGGATGTGTGGGCCTGGAGCTTCCCGGTGGTGAAGGACGGGCTCATCTATTTCAACGACACGCGCAATGGCCTGTTTGTAGTCCGGTACACGGGGCCGCACGCCGGCGAAGTCCCGACGAGCGGGGTCTACTCGGGGGATTTTACGACCCTCCCCCGGTGAGGGTGCATGTGCCGCGGAGCCGGGATGAGTTTACCCGGCTCCGCGTATAATAGTGGAATAACCATGACGGCTCAGGCGCAGACAGAACAGCAATTTGTCATTCATCCGGCCACCACGTTGGGATACGTGCACCTCACTACGGCGGACCTCGAGCCCCAGATCGCCTTCTATCAATCTGTCCTTGGGTTTAAGGTCCACGGGCGCAAGGATGGGACAGCGTCGCTCGGCGCCGGCCGCGACGACCTGCTGCGCCTGACCGAGTTGCGCGGCGCGCGGCTGGCACGCGGGACGACCGGACTGTACCACTTCGCGGTGCTGGTGCCGTCCCGCTGGGAGCTGGCGCACCTGCTCCGGCGCCTCGTGGAGACGCGCACACCCATCCAGGGGATGGTGAATCACCATACGCACCTGGCGATCTACATCGCCGACGCGGAGGGCAATGGGATCGAACTGGCCTGGGACTTTCCGCGGGAACAGTGGCCTGCGCCGGAGGATCTGATGCGGCTCGGCAACGGACCGCTCGATCCGGAGGATCTCCTCGGCGAACTCGAGCGCGACCCGTCCCCCTGGCCGGGGGCGCACTCCGACACGAGGATCGGGCACGTGCATCTGCACGTCGCCGATCTCAGTGCGGCCGGGCGATTCTACCAAGGCGTGCTCGGATTTCAGGCCACCTTCTCATACTCCGCGGCCAGGGACTTCGGCGCACTGTTTGTCTCCGCGGGCGGATACCATCACCACATCGGGCTGAACATCTGGAGGGGCGTGGGGGCACCGCCGCCCCCGGGTGATGCGGTCGGCCTGCGGTACTTCACCATCGTGCTGCCAAGTCGGACCGAGCTGGATCGCGTGACGGCCCGGGTGCGAGCCGCCGGGATCGGAGGCGAGGAGCATGCCGAGGGGATGCTGATTCGCGACCCGTCCCACAATGGGGTGCTGCTCACCGCCCGGACGGAACCGGACCGCGCTGAGTAGAGATCAATGTCATCCACAGGAGAACGAACATGCTGGAGCATTTCTTCTCACCGCTGAGCGATTGGGGCCCGTTGATTCTGCGGTTGGCACTGGGTATTCTCTTCCCGTTCCACGGCTGGATGAAACTCAACCCCAAGGGACCGATGAAAGGTCCAGCCGGTTTCGCGGGCTTCTTAAAGCAGCTGGGCGTCCCGCTGCCGGTGTTCTTCGCCTGGGTGGTGGCGCTGTTGGAGACGGTTGGCGCGGCGCTGTTGATCCTTGGCCTGGGCACCCGGATCCTCGCGCTCGGATTCGCCATCGACATGCTGGTCGCCATCCAGCTGGTCAAGCGCAAGATGCAGAAAGCCGGCTTCATGGATCAGAAGGGCGGCTGGGAGTTCGAGTTCGCGTTGATGGCGGCGGCGCTGGCGTTGCTCTTCACCGGTGGCGGCCGCGTCGGGCTGGACCGCTTCATCGGATGGTAGATAGGGATTGTCTGTGAGTCGAATTCGTGTAATAATATACGGGCGTTACAGAATCGGGTCGGGTCTGTGATAGCTCTCAGGTAAAGGAGCAAGAGCATGGCAACAGGTACGGTGAAGTGGTTCAACAGCGAGAAGGGGTACGGGTTCATCACCCCGGAGGACGGCACGAAGGACGTCTTCGTGCACTACAGCGGCATCGAGGGTGACGGGTACAAGTCCCTCACCGAGGGGCAGAAAGTGGAATACACCGTGACGCAGGGCCAGAAGGGCCCGCAGGCGTCCGGAGTCCGGCCTGTCGGCTAACCTCAGACAACTCCGTCTCGCGACAGGGGCGTAGGGATCGACTCCCTACGTCCCTGTTTTTGTGCCACCCGCCTCCTGCAGGAAGCCCACCGATCGCGCCGTACTCAATGAGTTCAAACACCCACCGACATCGCGGAGCCGGCGTGAAGCTCGCCATCGAAGACGTCTACAAGAGTTTCGATCCCCCCACCGCGTCGCACCGCAGGTTCGTGCTCCGCGGGGTGACGCTCCAGGCCGCGCAGGGCGAATTCATCTCCCTCCTCGGCCATTCTGGATGTGGGAAGTCGACGCTGCTGAACCTCATCGCCGGATACATCAGGCCCGATCGCGGACAGATCCTCATTGACGGGATGCGTGTTGATGGGCCCGGTGCCGACCGGGGCGTCGTCTTCCAGGAGTACGCGCTGTTCCCCTGGTACACGGTGCACGAGAATATCGCGTTCGGACCGCGGGTCCGAGGTGTTCCCGCCGGAGCGGCGCGAGAGATGACGCAACGGTACATCGCCCTGGTCGGCCTGACCGGATTCGAGCACGTCTACCCTGATGCGCTCTCGGGCGGCATGAAGCAACGCGTGGGCATCGCCCGGGCGCTCGCCAACGAGCCTATCGTGCTGCTGATGGATGAGCCGTTCGGCGCCCTCGACGCGTTGACGCGCGAGGCCATGCGCCAGGAGCTCCTGCGCATCTGGCTGCAGGTGCGGCCGACGGTGGTGTTTGTCACGCACAGCATCGCCGAAGCGGTGGCGCTGTCGGACCGCATCGCGGTGATGAGCTTACGCGGTACGCTGGAAGGGATCATGCCGGTAGAGCTGCCGCGACCTCGCGACCCGCACACGCCGCAGTTTCTCGGGCATGTCAAAACGCTCGAGCAGATGCTGACGCTGAATGGAACATCATCCCATGCGCGTGACCCGGTTGCCTACCGGGGAGAGTAGAGGGAGATGCCGATGCAGGATGTCGCGCAGGTCTGGCGGTTGCGGCGGGGACAGCCCCTGGCGGTTGATACGACCCGGTGGGTGACGATCGCCACATTCTTCCTGGGCTGGCAGGCCCTCGCCGTGTACAACGCGGCGCATCAGGTGTTCAACCCCGTCTTCCTGCCCTCTCCGGCGATGGTGCTCGGAGCCGGTCGTGATCTCCTGCGCGCAGGCGTCCTGTACCTGCATATCCTGCAGAGCGCTTGGCGGCTGCTGATCGGGTTCAGCCTGGGAACCGTCGCTGCCGTGCTGGTGGGGATCCTGGTCGGCCGCTCCCGGCGGCTGGAGAGTATTGCCGCGCCGCTCTTGGATCTGGTGGGGCCCATCCCGCCGTTTGCGCTGCTGCCGGTCTTCATCATCTGGTTCGGGGTGGGCGAGCTGCCGAAACTGGTCTTCATCGCCTACGCCACCTTCCTGCCCGTCCTGGCCTACACTGTCGACGGGGTGAAGAGTGTGAACCCGCTGCTGATCCGGTCCGCCTACAGCCTGGGCGCCTCGGAGATGCAGATCTTCCGGCGGGTGGTGTTGAAGTCGGCGCTGCCGAACATCTTTGTGGGGATGCGGGTCAGCCTGGCGCTGTCATTCTCGGCCCTGGTGGTGGCGGAGATGATCGGCGCCGACGCGGGGCTGGGGTATCTGATTATCGACTCGCGCAATTTCTTCCGCATGGCGAACATGTTCCTGGCCGCTTCGCTGATCGGCGTGGAGTACACGCTGTTTAGCCTGTTGCTGGGGCGGGTCGAGGCGCGCCTGTTCCGCTGGCGAAAGGGGGGATACGCGCACGCGTTAGAGCGCTAAACACAGACGGGACGAGGAGGTGGCACGGTGGGCGAGTTGACACGGCGAGAATTTCTGGCGTACGTTTCGGCGGTCGGGGCCACGACCGTTCTGGGACTTCCGCATCTTCGGGGAGGGCTGTGGCCTCAGCTGGATTCGGCCCTGGCGGCAGCGCCGGAACTCAAAGAGTTGACAGCCTGGGGCGTGATCGATGCGCAGATCTCCTCCCAGCAGGTCATCGCCGACAAGAAAGGATTCTTCGCGGCGCAGGGTATGGGGGTCCGCAACCGCCTCGTGCAGTCGGGCCCAGATATCGGTCCACTGATCGCCGGCGGCAGCGCGCCGGTGAGTTTTGAGACCAATATCACGGTGATCATCGTGCAGGCCAGCGGAGTGCCGGCCATCATCGTGACGCCCCTGGCCAACATCGCCGGGACGCAGGCCGTGGTCGGGCGCAAAGGGCTGACCCTGCAGAGCGCCAAGGATCTGGAGGGCATGCGTATCGGGATGGTCAACGGGGCCGGTGTGCTGATCGCCATCCGCAACATGGCCAAAGAACTTGGCGTCGATATCACCAAGATCAAGTTCATCAACATGGCGCCCGTGGACCAGGTGGCCGCGATCTCCCACGGCGAGATCGACGCCATGGCGGCCTGGGAACCCTGGGTCACCAAGGGCATCGGGGCCGGCGGGACTTTCTTGTTCAGCGGGAAACTTTCCGCCCTTCCCGGCAAGAAGGGGCCCGTGAACTGGATGGACTTCCACACCACGCTTCAGGTGACGCGGGACTTCCTGAAGAAGAACCCGGAGACGATCAGGCGTATGCTGCGGGCTTTACGGACCGCGACCGGTTTCGTGAACGCGAACCGGGACGAGACGATCAACATTCTCTCCACGGCGTTGACCATTCCCAAACCGGAACTGCGGGAAATGATGAACCGCAACACCTATTCCATGGTGGTGGACAACTCATTCGTGCAAGGGAGCGAGACCATCACCTCGTTTCTCCTGGAACTGAAGAAGCTCGACAAATCGCCCAAGCTCCGGGATTACACCGACTTCTCACTGCTGGGAGAGGTCGACCCCGATCTGGTGAAGGTGAAGATCCAGTAGTCCATGCGGCGCGAGGGCCGGCTCAATCCCGCTCTCGCGCCGCATCGTGTCCTTAGCAAATACGTACTCTCGGGGGCGGCGTGGCTGGGGTTGGTGGAGGGCCGCTGCGCTCCGAGTCGGCTCGCCTGCCGGGCGTAACGCGCGCGCCCGCTGCTTCGGGCCCCCCTGTACAACTCCGCTGGACTACGCTCCGTGTACAGGGCCCGACCCTACGCGACGCGGCGCTCGCTAACGGCGGCAACGGCTCGCCTCCAGTCGCTCCGCGGCTCCTCCACCAGCCCCTGCCACGTGTTCCTCCGAATAGAGACAGCACTGTACCGGATAGAGACAGCACTGTACCGGATTCAAATTCAGATAGCATCGCCGGAGGGACCGTTTTCGAAGAGGATTTTCCTAAGAGCATCGATACTCAGGAAATTGCTGTCGTACCGGGTACGTCGCAGCAAGCGGAGAAGAGACTGGCGTACCGGATGGTCTCGTAACCCGAGATTCAGCACGGCTTGCCGTGCAGCTTCATATGCTAATAAATCGGCAGCCTGCAATCCCCATATCTTCCGCTTGTCTTCGAAACTCCATGAGAGCAAGCGCCTATCGAGTTCATCGCTTTTCCGTTTGGCACTACTGAAAGCATCCACAATCTGCCCCCCGTGCTCATCGCCGGACTCGAAGACACAGGCAATCGGGGACGGACTCCCCCTATCTCTGACCCAGGCCATTATTCCTGCCGCTGCGCATATGGCACATAACCCATATGGCGATAACTCGCGGTGCTGCTGCTCTTTGGGGATGAGCGCGTCAAGATCCGTGGTGCGAAGGCCGGTTGCGAAGTGGTACAGACTAACGTGGTCAATCACGCTGATTAACTGTTTGATCACTTTTAGACGTCTGCGGTCCGACCACCCCTTATACGGTCCCTGGCGTGCGACATAATCGGCCATATGGAAGAATTCAAGCCCTTCCAGACGCAGAATCTTACACCAGTCCGGCTCAAAGCGATCCCAAAGATCGACATGCGACAAATAACCGGCGACAACGACAATGCCGTATTTGGGAAGTTCGCTGCGGTCAAAGTAAGCGCGAAGCACAAACCCTAGGCCTTGCCCGATTCCGCTGAGCGGTTCGCTGGATCAACTCGCTGCCCCGCCCTACCGTCGTGCCACGCCCGCTGTGGTTGCAGGTTGGGCTTTGGCTGGGCCTCGGGTGGTCCACACACCACCACGCGCTTAGCCTCCCTGCGTGACTGTACCAAACGCCACTGGTCCGTACAAACGGATGAAGTCGTTCTACCGCAGGCTGAGATTGGGGCGAGACCAGAGGGCCCTCGGACAAGGGACCCGTAGCTGAATCACTCCATAGCCGCACTGCCGGGTCCCGGTCCGAGGGCCCTCCGGTCTCGCGGCGACTATCGCTGCGTTTGGGCGAGGATGTGGAACTGTGCCTTCGTGTAGCTTGCGGTTGTCCCGCAGCTGCGACAGGTCAACTGATGCGGTTGCTCCAGGGGGATTTCGTAGACCGCGCCTGTGAGGGGTAGGCCCGTAGGAACCTGTGATCCGCATGACCGGCAGGTGACGTACAGCAGTTCCTGGGTTTCCATGACTCGCCGTTCGGTGGCGGGGGAAAAGGGTCCTGCCAGGACGGGGAGCAGACGAGTTAGAGCCGCGGGTGGTCGGCGAAGAACTTCCAGATGACCTGGGTGGCGTCGAGGTCCCGGCTAACCCGCCCGATGATGGCCCGGGGGAGATACTGCGAGCCTCCCGGCCAGGTGTGGCCGCCTCCATCAATCCTGTACAGCGCAACCACCGAATGCTGCGCGCACTCGAGGTAAGCGGTCTTCTGTACCCGGGTCCCGTCCGAGGGGTCGGTATCGGGGAGCTGCATGACGACCGGATTTTCCTTGCAGTGATTGGCCGTCACCCACTTGCGAATGATGGCGTTGGTGCTGATCGTCTCCCCCCGGTCGCGTACGACCGGACCGCCCCGGTACGGCACCAGGGGATCGTCGGTGCCGTTGATCACGAGGATCGAGACCGGCACTACCGGCTGCATCGACGCGGCCACCGCCGGCGCCATGCCCGACGAGACCGCGGCGATCGCGGCGATGCGGTCCGACAGCCGCGCGGCCAGCAACTGGGACATGAATCCTCCGTTGGAAATCCCGGTGGCGAAGACCCGTTTGGGGTCGATGGGATACTCCTGCGAGAGGAGCGTGATCAGCCCGGAGATGAAGCCGACGTCGTCAACCCCCTCAGCCTGAGACCTGATGTGCGGGTCTCCCCGCCCGTCGTTCCAGTTGCCATCGAATGCGTCGGGGTAGACGACGATGACGCCATCGCGGTCGGCGAGAGGGCTGAAGCCCGTCGACCGCTCCATACCCGTTCCGGTCCCGCCGCCCCCGTGGAGGGCAAAGACGAGCGGCACGGACGACATCGCGCCGACCGACGGCGGGGCGTGGAGCACGAACGTCCTGCGCAGCGCCCCGGTGTGGATGGTGCGACGCACCGACGCCCCCAACGCCCGCGGCGAGACAGCCTGCCACGCCAGCGCCGCGCTCACCATCACGACCGTCATCTTTCTGGTCAGCGTCATCATCGCTCCGCGGTGGCCAGGTTCCCGACCATGTAGGCGTAGATGCCCGGTTCCACGGCGTCGGCGGTGCGGTGGGTCAGCACCATGATCCCACGGTCGAACGGGCACCGTAATATTTCCAACTCCGCAAACGAATACGGGCTGATGATCCGGCCCAGCGCCTGACCACCCTTCACCTCGATGCCGAGCTCAGTCACCTCCGGGATCAGCAGGCCGCCCTGGTGCGGCCGCAGGGTGACGATCTCAGCCAGCACCGTCTGGTGCGGCGGCGGGGCGGGATCACCCGGCAGCATCCGCAGCGTCGTCAGGATGTTGACCAGTCCCTGCAGGCCCCGCGCCACGTAAGTGGTTTGTTCGACATCGCCCCCGCCCAACTCCACCACGACGGACGGGACATTGCGTTCCCTGGTTACCGTCACAGACGTGCCGGCCAGTGTCTCTTTGGCCCGGTACAGCAGTGGCGAGCCAAACGCCCGCGACAGCGGCTCGGCATTCAGGATGTACACGTAGTCCACGGTGGGATAGGCGCCGCCGGCGTGCAGGTCCACATAGTAGTCGATCCTGCGCAAGAACTGCTCGCTGATGGCGAAGGCAAGTTGCTCGGTGAGCTGGCCGTCGCGATTTCCCGGAAACAGGCGGTTGAGATTGCCGCCGTCGATCGGCGTGTGCCGGCTGATCGCTGCGTAGGAGAATGGATTGGCGACCGGCAGCACGAGCAGCCGGCCCCGCAGGGCGCTCGGGTCAAGCGATTGCATGAAACGATAGACAACTTCCACCCCCACGGCTTCCTCACCGTGGATGCCGGCGGAGATGCCGAGGGTGGGGCCGGGTTTGTCCCCAACGATTTCGTGAAGCGGTAGGACGAGGTCCATGCCGGAGGCCAGCGTGGCCACGTGAATGGGGCGGTAGGTCCGGGTGGGCATCAGATCCTCCTCTGTCGATGTTACTGCGGTCGAAATCTTGGATCGAGCATGTCACGCACGCCATCGCCGAGCAAATTGAACCCCAGCACCGTCAACATGATGGCCAGGCCGGAGAAGGTCGCGATGTGCGGCGCGTCGCGCAGGTAGCGGGTGCCAAACGCCAGGGTCCACCCCCACGACGGCGCCGGCGGCTGCACCCCCATGCCCAGAAAGGACAGGGTGGACTCTGCCACGACGGCGGTCCCCATGCCCAGGGTGGCCAGGATGATGACCGGCGACAGGATGTTGGGCAAGATGTGCCGGATCACGATGCGGCCGCTGTTCGCCCCGACGGCCGTGGCGGCTTCGACATAGACCTTCTGCTTCTCCGCGAGCGCGCTGGCCCGGATCACGCGTGCATACTGCGTCCAGAACACCAGCGTCAGCGCGGTAATCACGCTGGTCACCCCCGCGCCCAACACCGCCACCAGGGCCAGCGCCAGCAGAATGGCGGGGAACGACAAAAAGACATCGACGATCCGCATCACGACCGACTCTACCCATCCGCCGAGGTACCCTGCCAGCAGTCCCAGCGTGACCCCGATGGAAGCGGCGCCCCCGACGGACACCAGGGCGACGAGGAGTGAGATGCGGGCGCCCCAGACGAGCCGGGCCAGTAGATCGCGGCCGATGTTGTCCGTACCCAGCACATGCAGCCGGGACGGCGGAGCCAGGCGGGCCAGGATATCGATCTGGTCCGGGCTGGCGCGGGTGAAGATCCAGGGCGCTGCCGCAGCGAGAGCGATGACCACCAGCACGGCGGCACCGATCCGCGCCGAGGGTGTTAGGCGCCGCCCTGCACCGTACGGTGCGGGGCGCCGCGGGGCCCCGCGCCTACTCGTAGCGGATCCGCGGATCGATGAAGGCATAGGTGAGATCGACCACCATGTTGACCAGTGAGAACAGCAAAGCCAGCGCCAGAACTGCGCCTTGCACCACCGGAAAGTCGCGCTGCCCGATAGCCTGCACGACCAGCCGGCCCATCCCGGGCCAGCCGTAGATTGTCTCGGTCACCACCGCGCCCCCCAGCGTATTGCCGAACTGCAGGCCGACGATCGTGACGATCGGCAGGAGCGCGTTGCGCAACGCATGCCGGTAGACCACGATGCGCTCGCGCTGCCCTTTGGCGCGGGCGGTGCGCACATAATCCTCCTCCAGCACCTCGAGCAAGGCCCACCGCGTTAGGCGGCTCAGGAAGGCCAGGTTGAAGAACGCCAGCGTGCACGCCGGCAAGCACAGGTGCCGGATGCTGTCGAGCAGCGCGCGCAGGTCTCCGCTCGCTACAGAGGACAGGAAGGGAGCCCCGCGGCCGAAGGACGGCAACCAGTTCAATTTGACGGCGAAGAGCAAGATGAGCAAGACGCCGAGCCAGAAGACGGGCATGGAGACTCCCAGCTGAGCGAGCAGCATGGTGCCGGTATCAAGCGGGGTGCCCCGTGCACGCGCCGCCACGAGTCCCAAGGGAATGCCGGTCGCAATCGCCAGCGCGATGGACGAGATGGCGAGTTCCAGCGTCGCGGGCAGCGTGGAAAGGATGAGCTGGAGCACAGGGGCGCTGAGGGTGACGGACCGGCCGAAATCCCCGTGCGCGATCCGCCAGAAGTACAGCGCCAGCTGGATGGGCACGGGACGATCGAGCCCGAGCAGATGGCGAAAGCGCACCAGGTCAGGGCCCGAGGCTTCTTGTCCCAACAGCGCGACGGCAGGATCGCCAGGCAGAAGCAGCAGCAACGCGAATGCCACCGCCGCCGCGCCCAGGACGACCGGGACCAGCAGGAGCAGGCGGCGGAGGGCGTAGCGGACCACCCGTCCTCCCCTCCGCCCAGTCTACGGAACGCTCGTCGCCCAGAGCCCGCGGAAGCTCCCGTTTGGAATTGGCACGAATCCCTGCACCCGCCGGTTGAGGGCCACGATGTACCCCTGATAGGTCAGCACGTAGTACGGCAGATCCGAGGCGATGATGCGCGCGACGTCGCGGTAGGTCCGCGTCCGGTCCGCAGGGTCGGACGTCTGCCGTCCTGCGTCGAGCAGCGCGTCGACGCGCGGGTTGTTGTATTTCTCCCAGTTCTGGCTGCCCTTGCTGTGGAACTGGTTGTACATGCCGCGGTCGGGGTCCACCAACCCCAGCCAGCCCAGTAGCGCCACCTGGTAGTTCCCCGAGAGCAGCGCCTGGACCAGCGCGGGGAATTCTGTGATCTCCGCACGGGCATCGATGCCGGAGGAGCGCAGGATGCTCACCAGCAGCTCGACGACCTGGATGCGGTTCGGATCCTCGCTGTGCGTCCGGATGACGAGAGAGAGCGGCTGTCCGTCCTTGTCCAGCACGCCGTCGTGATTAGTGTCGGTCCACCCCGCTTCGGCGAGCAGCGCCTTGGCCCGGGTAATGTCGTGTCCGGGCTGGACGATGTCATTGGTGAAGACCCCGGCCCAGGCCGGCAGAAGGACGGAGGTAGCGGGTCTATCCATCTCGCGGTAGATCTGCCGCACGATCGTCTGCTGGGGGATCAGCGAGGCCAGGGCGCGGCGGATGCGCACGTCGCGGACGACCGGGTCGGCCATGTTCATGTTGAGGTAGGTGATGCCCAGGCCGGTCATCTCGGTCACGGCGACCCGCGGCGCGCTGCGAAGCCGCGCCACATCCTGCGGCGACAGCGGGGAATGAATCAGGTCTACGTCGCCGGATTCCAGGGCCGCCGCCCGTGTCGTATTGTCAGGGATGATGTTGAAGATCACCTGGCTCAAATGCGGCGATCCCTTCCAGTACTCAGCGTTGGCCTCTAGGACGATTCGGCTGTTGCGCTGCCAGGAGACGAACTTGTAGGGGCCGGTGCCGAGCGGGTGCGTGGCATAGTCCGCGCCCAGCCGGTCCACGGCGGCCTTGGACACGATACCCATGTCCGCGTACTTGAGCAGCGGGGCGTACGGGGCGGTGAGGGTGAAGCGGACCGTCTCGTCGTCTGTGGCCTCGACCCGGCTGATGGGCGTGTACAATCCCCGCAGGGGAGCCCGCAGGGCCGGATCGAGGATGGTGGTGTACGTAAAGACGACGTCCGCGGCGGTCAACGGCGTGCCGTCGTGGAAGCGCACGTTCTTACGGAGTTTGAACACCCAGACCGTCGGCGACGCCTGAGTCCACGACTCGGCCAGTGCGGGTTGTGGCCGCAGCTGCGGGTCGAGCTCGATCAGCCCGTCGTAGACCTGCTCAATGACCCGCCGGGCCGTGGTGTCATTGGCCAGCCGGGGATCGAGCGTCCCTGCGTCGACGTCGATGCCGATCCGCAGAGTTCCGCCGGATGGGGCCGCCCACCCGGGGAGGACGCTCCCCAGGGCTACGGTGAGCAGCAGGAAGAGCACACGACGCAGGTGTCGCCGGATCACGTGGTTCCTCCTTCATTTGATGACGGGATTAGTGGGACTAAAATGTAACTTAGCCATGAAGGTCACGAAGACCCTCTACGTGACAACGAGAAAAGCCTGGCGGGCGTGGCTGTCGAAACATCATCGCCGCGCAGGGGAGATCTGGCTCGTCTTCTATCGCAAGGAATCCGGCAAACCGCGCATTGCCTACAACGATGCGGTGGAGGAAGCGCTCTGCTTTGGCTGGATTGACAGCACGGTGAAGCGTCTCGACGCCCAGCGGTTTGCTCAGCGGTTCTCCCCACGTAACCCGAAGACCCCTTACTCGCAATCGAACCGTGAACGGCTGCGCAGGCTCCTGCGGCAGGGAAAGGTTATCAAGGAAGTGCGGGCAACGCTACGGACCCTCGGCAGAGAGGAGAAGTTCCGGATCCCCCCGGACATCCTGGCCGCCATCAAAGCCGACAAGGGCGCGTGGAGGCATTTTCAGAAATTCTCCGACCGCTACAAACGGATAAGGGTTGGATTTATCGACAGCGCACGGAGGCGGCCGCGGGAGTTTCGAAAGCGGCTGGACTATTTCGTGAAAATGACGGCACGGAACCGGCAGTTTGGTTTTGGGGGGATCGAGAAATACTTTTGAGAGGCCCGCCGGGCTGCGCAATGCCTCCTCCCCGCATTCACACTCCGTTCACGATCTTCGGCGACACTGTCTGTGAAACCAATGAGAGAGAGGGGATCGCGATGGGCATGCGAGGTGTGGTAGGTATCTTGTTGGTGCTGGTGCTGGCGGCCGGCGTGGCGGGAGTTGCCTACAACGCCGGCGTTGCGCGGGGTGTCGTCGAGAGCGGGAAGATCACCCCACCGCCGCCGGGGACCGTGCCGTATCCGTACTATGGCCCGTTCTTCCACTACGGCTTCCACCCGTTCGGCTTTGGCTTCGGGTTCCTGTTCCCGCTGCTGTTCTTCTTCCTCTTCTTCGGCCTGCTGAAGGGTCTGTTCTGGCGGCCGTGGGGAGGCTATTACGGGCGATACGGGAAAGGTGTGCCTCCGATGTTCGAAGAATGGCATCGCCGGGCGCACGAAGAAAAGCGAGAGACCGGCACCGCGTAACTGGTGAGAGGGGTGGTCCGCGCACCCCTCTCCCGCCATCCGCAGGCACCATGAGAACCGTGCTCGTTGTGGACGACGAACCGAAGATCGTGCAGATTGCGCGCGACTACCTGCAGCGGGCAGGGTTCAGCGTGGTCAGCGCCGCGGATGGCACAGGGGCGCTCGCCACCGCGCGTGCCGCCAAACCCGACCTGATTGTCCTGGACCTGAAGCTGCCGGGGATGGACGGCCTGGATGTGGCCCGCGAACTGCGGAAGGCCAGCAGCGTGCCGATCATCATGCTCACGGCTCGGGTTGACGAGACCGACAAGCTGGTCGGGCTGGAGCTTGGGGCCGACGACTACATGACCAAGCCGTTCAGCCCCCGGGAGCTCGTGGCCCGCATCCGCGCCGTGCTGCGCCGGACGGAGGCCGCGCGCCTGGGCGTCGAGACCATCCGCGTGGGGGAGTTGACCGTCGACGTCCCGCGCATGCAGGTCAGCGTTGGGCGCCGCGCGGCGGCGTTGACCTCAACGGAGTTCCAGATCCTGGTGGCGCTGGCGCGCCAGCCCGGGAGGATTTTCACGCGCGGGCAACTGCTCGACCAGGTCCATGGAGTCGCGTTTGAATCCTACGAGCGCGCCATCGACGCGCATATCAAGAACATCCGCCGCAAACTCGAGCCGGATCCACGCCGCCCGCGGTACATCCTGACGGTCTACGGCATGGGCTACAAGCTCGCAGAAGAATGACCTGGCCCATGCGCCATCAGTTCCGCCATGGCCCGCCGCCGTGGTGGCCGGAAGGAGAACCCTGGCTGCCGCAGGGCCCGCCCTGGGCGTGGAGGGGCATGCGGGGCAAATTTTTCTGGCGTATAGGTTTCTTTGCCGGCTTCGTGTTCTTGCTCTTGCTCGGCGCGTCGACCCTCGCTTTCTGGATCGTCTCGGGTATCGCCGGCCGCGGTGCCCATCCGTTCTTCTTGATGAGGCCGTTTGGCAGTCTCGTCGTCTTATTCATGATTTTTTTGGTGCTGACGGTGGGGCGCGGCGTGCGCCGTATGGCGGCGCCGATCGGCGATGTGATGGACGCCGCCCAGCGAGTGGCGGAGGGCGACTACGCCGTGCGCGTG
>VBAI01000165.1 GCA_005882295.1 Candidatus Segetimicrobium genomatis
CAGATCGATGCGGTCGTGAAAAAAATTCAGGACGCCGGGCTGGGGACGCATCTGTCGGTGGGGGTGGAGCGCACCGTCATCGGCGTCGTCGGCGACAGCCACACCAAGGAGTTCCTGCGCCAGTCGCTGGAGGCGACAGCTGGCGTGGAGCGGGTCGTGCCGATCCTCCAGCCCTTTAAGCTCGTCAGCCGGGAGTTCAAACCCGAGAACACGGTGGTGGACGTCAAAGGCGTCCGTTTCGGCGACGGGACGCTCGCCGTCATCGCCGGGCCCTGCTCGGTCGAGGGGCTCGACCAGATCGTGAACACGGCGAAAGCGGTGAAGGCCGCGGGCGCGGTGATGCTGCGCGGCGGCGCGTTCAAGCCGCGCACCTCGCCGTACTCATTCCAGGGGCTGGAGGAGGAAGGCCTGCGCTATCTGGCGGAGGCGCGGAAGCAGACCGGCCTGCCGGTAGTCACCGAGGCCATGGACGCCTACCAGCTGCAGCTGGTCACCAAATACGCCGACATGATCCAGATCGGGGCGCGGAACATGCAGAACTACACGCTGCTGCGCGAGGCCGGTCGCGCTAAGTTCCCGGTGCTGATCAAGCGTGGTCCCAGCGCCACGATCCAAGAGTTGCTGCTGGCGACCGAGTACGTGATGAACGAGGGCAACTACCAGGTGGTGCTGTGCGAGCGCGGCATCCGCGGGTTCGATAACTACACGCGCTATCTGCTCGACCTCAGCGCCGTGCCCGTGCTGAAGGAGCTCTCCCATCTGCCGGTGATCATCGATCCCAGCCAGGGGACGGGGAAGCGCAAGTACGTGTCACCCATGTCGCGGGCGGCGGTGGCCGCGGGCGCCGACGGGCTGATCGTCGAGGTCCATCCCGACCCGGAAAAGGCGCGCAGCGACGGCCCGCAGCAACTGACCCCGGAGCACTTCCGAACCTTGATGGCAGAACTGGACCCGCTCACCAAAGCGCTCGGCCGACGCGTGCAGGCGCCAATCCTAACACGATGATTGCGGATGAGATGATTGTGAATTGTGGATTGCTGATTGCAAATTGTCCAGGCATGTGCAATGCACAATTCGCAATTGTCAATTCGCAATTCGCAATGGGTGTCTAATGGCGGATCGCCTGGGGTGTGTGGGCATCGTTGGGGTGGGTCTGATCGGGGCCACGGTGGGCATGGCCCTGCGGCAGCGCGCGGTGGCCGCGCAGGTCGTGGGCGTCGACATCGATGCGCAGGCGATCGCAGCCGCGCGCGAGGTTGGCGCCCTGGACGCCGGCGGCACTGATCTGAGCGTGCTGCGTGCTGCGGACCTGGTCATCGTCGCCGTGCCGCCGGACGGCGTGGTCGGCGCGGCCGTGCAGGCGGCGGCCCACATGAAACGGGAGAGCGTGCTGACCGATGTGGCGAGCACGAAGGCTGAGATTGTGCGCGCGCTGGATGATCGGCTGGCTGCGCGCGTCCATTACATCGGCGGGCATCCGATGGCCGGCTCCGAAGGCCGGGGGGCGCGCATGGCCGATCCCGCCCTGTTATTAGGCCGGCCGTTTCTGTTGACGCCGACCGAACACACCGACCCGGCAGCGGTGTCGGTGATGACCGAGGTGGCGGAACGGCTGGGGATGCTGCCGGTGCTGCTCTCTCCCGACGATCACGATGACCTGGTGGCGCAGGTCAGCCATCTGCCGTATCTGCTGGCGGTAGCGGCCGTGGGGGCGGCCACGGACCGCGCCATCGGCATCGGCGGGCCGGCGTTTAGCGGGTTAGGCCGCGTGGCGCGCAGCCCGGTCGCCCTGTGGGTCCAAATCTGCCGGAGCAATCGGGCGGCAATCAAGCGGTCGCTGGGCCAGTTCCGGCGGGAGCTGGATCGGTTGGAACGCGCGCTGGACGGCGAGGAGGCGCTGGAAACCCTGCTGCAGCGGAGCCGGCGCCGGGCTCCCGTGGACGGCGCGCCGTTAGACAAACCACACGAATCGGTGACGTGATGGCCATATGTATGGCCACGGAGCCACTCGGCCGCAAGTCCAAGTTTTGCAACCTATGTGACTAGGAGCGGCTTTTCGGTCGAGGCACACAGGTATCAGATGAACGCCCTGGACATCGAACCGACCAAACCTGAATTCCTCAGCCGCACTCGTGGCGGCAACCTCATTCCGGTGTCATGCGAGTTGCCGGCCGATTTGGAGACGCCCATCTCCACGTTCATGAAGGTGCGCGGCGGCGGAGATGCCTTCTTGCTGGAGAGCGTAGAAGGCGGAGAGCGCATCGGCCGCTATTCGTTCATCGGCAGCCGGCCGATGATGACCATCGTGTCGCGCGGCGAGCAGGTCGAGATCCGCGAGGGCTCCTCAGGCGATGGGGCGGAGTCCTTGCGGGTGGAGCGTCAGACCGCCGACGTGCTGGAGGTGACCCGCAACATCCTCCACCGCCACCGGCCCGTGCCGGATCCTTCCCTGCCCCGCTTTGCCGGCGGGGCCGTCGGCTATTTCGGCTACGATTTGGTGCGCTCGTGGGAGCGACTGCCCAACCGGCCGCCGGATGATCTCGGCCTCCCGACATGCTATCTGGCTGTGGCCGACACAGTGGTCATCTTCGACCATGTGCGGCACACGATGAAAATCGTTGCGAATGCGGCCGTGGACGGCGACGGAGGAACAGCATACCGGCGCGCGATCGAAAAAGTTGAGCACATCTACGAGCGGCTGCGATCGCCGGTCGTGCCGGTCCAGCGCGCCGGCAGGATCCATCCCGCCATGGACACGGACATGCCAGTGTCCACGTTCCTCGGGGCCGTCGAACGCGCCAAGGAGTACATCCGCGCCGGTGACATCTTCCAGGTCGTGCTGTCGCGGCGCTTCTCCGCCGTGGTCGACGACGTCGACGCGCTGGACATCTACCGGGCGCTGCGCACCGTAAACCCATCGCCGTACATGTTCTTTCTGGATTTCGAGGACGCGAAGATCATCGGGTCCTCGCCGGAGCTCCTGGTGCGGCTGGAAGGCAACGTGGTGGAGACCAGGCCGCTCGCCGGCACGAGGCCGCGCGGGGAGACCGACGAACACGATCGCGCGCTGGAAGCACAATTGCTGGCCGACGAGAAAGAGCGGGCAGAGCACGTGATGCTGGTGGATTTGGGCCGGAACGACCTGGGCCGGGTCTGCGACTACGGGACGGTGCGCGTGACCGACCTGATGAGCGTGGAGCGGTTCTCGCATGTCATGCACATCGTCTCAGACGTGCAGGGCCGCCTCAGAGGGGACCTGGACGCGATTGACGTGTTGCGGGCGTGTTTCCCCGCCGGGACCGTGACCGGCGCGCCGAAAGTACGGGCGATGGAGATCATTGACGGGCTGGAACCGGTGGCGCGGGGACCCTATGCCGGCGCGGTTGGGTATCTCGGATTCTCCGGGAATATGGACACCGCCATTACCATCCGTACGATCGTCGTCGCCGGGAACCGCGCGTATGTGCAGGCCGGCGCCGGCATCGTGGCCGACTCGGTTCCGGAACGCGAGTATGTGGAGACTGTAAACAAAGCGAAGGCGTTGGTACGCGCGCTGGAGCGCGTTAATCGCGCGAACCAGGGGACGCCATGATTGTTGTCGTCGACAACTACGACTCGTTCACGTACAACCTCGTCCAGTATCTGGGCGAACTGGCGGGCGAGGTGCGGGTCTTCCGCAACGATCGGACCACCCCCCACGAGATCCTGGCGATGCGGCCCGATGCCGTGGTGATCTCCCCGGGCCCGTGCACCCCCAACGAGGCCGGCATCTCGACCCCGCTGGTGGCTGAGCTGGCGGGCCATCTGCCGCTCCTGGGCGTGTGCCTCGGCCATCAGTGCATCGGGGCCGCCTTCGGGGGCAAGATAGTCCGCGCTCCCGCTCCCGTTCACGGGAAAGTGTCGGAGGTGCGCCACGATGGCCGCACCATCTACGAAGGCCTGCCCAATCCCCTCGTCGGGACGCGGTATCATTCCCTGATCATCGATCGCGAGACGTTGCCGGAAGCGCTGGAAGTCTCGGCCCAGCTGGCCGACGGGACCATCATGGGTGTACGGCTCAAGCACGAAATGGTGGAAGGCGTCCAGTTTCACCCTGAATCGGTGCTGACCGCTGCGGGGAAAGACTTGCTGCGGAATTTTCTGAGGCTGGCGGGAGGTCACGTGGGTGGCCATTAAAGAGGCGTTGAGGCAAGTGGTGGAGCGTCGCGACCTCACCGAGCAAGAAGCCTGGGCCGCCATGGGCGAGGTGATGGACGGGCAGGCCACCCCCGCGCAGATCGCGGCGCTGATCACCGCGATGCGCATGAAGGGCGAAACCGTGCCGGAGATCGCCGGATTCGCCCGGGCGATGCGGGAGCGGGCGCAACGCATCACGCCCAAGGCTGAAACGCTGATCGACGTCGTGGGGACCGGCGGGGATCGGCTGAGCACTTTCAACATCAGCACGACCAGCGCGTTCGTCGTCGCCGCCTCCGGCGGCTACGTTGCCAAGCACGGCAACCGGGCGGTGTCGCGTCTCAGTGGGTCGGCCGATGTCCTGGAGGCGCTGGGCGTGCAGATCCAGGTGGCGCCCGACGTGGTGCGGCGGGCGATTGAAGATATCGGCATTGGATTCATGTTTGCGCCAATCTATCACGCGGCGATGAAGCACGCGGTGGGTCCGCGGAAGGAGATTGGGATCCGCACCGTGTTCAACATCCTGGGGCCGTTGACCAACCCGGCCGGCGCGAACTACCTGGTCGTCGGGACCTATGATCCTGCACTCACCGAGATCATGGCCCACGTGCTCGGAGAGATGGGAGCCCGCCGCGCCATGGTGGTGCACGGACTGGACGGCGTGGACGAAGTCTCGACGGTGGGACCGACGCGCATCTCGGAGTTGCGGAATGGGACCGTGCGGACATACGCGGTCACCCCCGCCGACCTGGGGCTCCCCACGGCTGCGCCCGAGGCGATCGCCGGTGGTCGTCCCGAGGAGAATGCCGCGATTACCACGGCGGTCCTGCAGGGCGAGCGCAGTCCGCGCCGCGATATTGTGCTGGCCAACGCCGGCGCGGCACTGTGCGCCGCAGGACTGGCCGGCGATTGGAAGGGCGGGATCGAGCTGGCCCGCCGGGCCATCGACTCTGGCGCCGCCTACGAGAAGTTGGAGGCGTTGCGGGCGCACACCCGCGCCGCGGTATCATGACCACCTCTGTCATTGCGAGGGGCGAAGCCCAGAAGCAATCTCACTTGGTCAGGAGATCGCCACGCGCCTTCGGCGCTCGCGACGGCGGATCGCCCCGGCCCTGCGGGCCTCGCGATGACAGGCCTGGAGCACCGAGATGATTCTTGACGAGATCGTCGCCCATAAGCGGGCCGAAGTTGCCGCGCGCAAGGCCATGCGGTCACCTGCCGCGGTGGCGGTGGAGCGCCCCGGGCCGGCAGCGGGGTTCCGCCGGGCGCTGTCCGGAAGCGGGCTGGCCCTGATCGCCGAGATCAAAGGCGCCTCGCCCTCAGCCGGGACGATCCGTTCCCGCGTCGACCCGGTGGCCATGGCTGCGGCCTATGAAGCCGGCGGTGCGTCGGCCCTCTCGGTGCTGACTGATGCCAGGTACTTCGGCGGATCCTGGGACGCGCTGACCGCGGTCTGCCATGCCAGCCGGCTGCCGGTCCTCTGCAAGGAGTTCATCATCGACCCGTATCAGATCGATGAGGCCATGAGCGCCGGCGCGGCCGCGGTGCTGCTGATCGCCGCGATTCTCGACGGAGCGCAACTGCGGCGCTTCCTTGATGAAGTGCGGAGGCGCGGGATGGACGCACTGGTGGAAGTGCACACCCCGGATGAAGTTGCCGCGGCGGTGGATGCCGGCGCGGATCTCATCGGGATCAACAACCGGGACTTGAACACGTTGCACGTCGATCTCCAGACGACGGCGCGGCTGCGGCCGTTGATCCCGCCGGGGGTTGTGGTGGTCAGCGAGAGTGGGTTTGCGACGAGGGAGCAGGTGAGCGAGGTGGAACGGCTGGGGGTCGACGCGATCCTCGTCGGGACGAGTTTGATGCGGAGCGACGATCCGGGGGCCAAGCTGCGGGAGTTGAGGGGGCGAGCATGACCAGCGCGAAGACGGGCGTGCGCCCCGCCGCCAGGGCCTCGGTGCCGGGGAAGAAGGGGCGGCTGCTCACCGGGGACCGGCCTACGGGGAAGCTCCATCTCGGGCACTACGTGGGGACGCTCGCAAACCGGGTCCGCCTGCAGGACGATTACGACTGCTTCTTCCTTGTCGCCGACCTGCACTTGCTGACCACGCGGCTAGAGAACCTCGCGGAGATCCGCGACAATATCCGAGAGATCGTCCTCGACTATCTCAGCGTTGGCATCGATCCCCGCCGCTCCACGATCGTCTTGCAGTCACTTGTGCCGCAGACTGCTCAGCTTCAGCTCATCTTTTCCATGCTGATCTCCGTCCCCCGTCTGCAACGCGTGCCGACGCTCAAGGACGTGATGCGGGACCTGCACATCCAGCAGCCATCGCTGGGGCTGCTGGCCTACCCCGTCCTGCAGGCTGCCGACATCCTCGTC
Organism: Candidatus Segetimicrobium genomatis; assembly: GCA_005882295.1. Taxonomy (GTDB): domain Bacteria; phylum Sysuimicrobiota; class Sysuimicrobiia; order Sysuimicrobiales; family Kaftiobacteriaceae; genus Telluricultor. Next base: position 6,563 of record VBAI01000165.1, read on the forward strand.
GTCCGCGGCGAGATCGTCCCAGTGGGTAAGGATCAGGCCAGCCATCTCGAGGTCACGCGGGAGATCGCCAGACGGTTCAACGAGCAGTTCGAGTCGGTCTTCCCCGAACCCGACACGCTGATCGGCGAGGTCGGCACCCTGCCCGGGACCGACGGCAAGGCGAAGATGAGCAAGTCGCTCGACAACGCCATTTATCTGTCCGACGACGCGGCGACCGTGACGCGCAAGGTCATGGCCATGTATACGGATCCGACGCGGATCCACCCGACCGATCCCGGCCATGTCGAAGGCAACCCGGTCTTCATTTACCATGATGCGTTCAACGCCAGCAAAGGCGAAGTTGAAGAACTCAAGGAACGATATCGAAAGGGCACGGTGGGCGACGTCGAGGTGAAGCGCAGGCTCGCGATCGCGCTGAACACCTTTCTCGAATCAATCCGCGAGCGGCGAGCCAAGTATCGGCCCAGTGATGTCGACGAGATCATCGTAGCAGGCAGCGAGAAAGCGCGGGTGATCGCCCAGGAGACGATCGAACTTGCGCGACAGGCCATGCGCATGAACTACTATGGTTAGGGTCAAGATCTGCGGCATCAGCGACTCGGCGACTGCAGTTGTCGCCGCGGAGGCGGGGGCTGACGCCATCGGGCTGATCTTTGCCCCGAGCCGGCGGCGGGTCACCGCGGCGCAAGCCAGAGAGATCGCGGCGGCGCTGCCCCCGTTCGTGACGAAGGTGGGAGTCTTTGTGGATGAAGAGCGCGGCCGAATCGAAGAACGTATCGCCGCATGCGGTCTAGGCGCCGTGCAACTCCACGGCGCAGAACCGCCGGAGTTCTGCGCGGGCTTTCGCGTCCCCGTGGTCAAGGCGATCAGGGTGAAGGATGCGTCATCGCTGGAACAGATGACCGCCTACCAGGTTGACGCCTTCCTGCTGGATACGTTTGATGCGTCGGCGCTGGGAGGGACCGGCAGGACGTTCGACTGGACGCTGGCCATCCAGGCTGCGCGGACGCACCGGACCATTTTGTCTGGCGGCATGACACCGGTGAACGTCGTCGAGGCCCTGACCCGCGTCGTCCCGTACGGCGTCGATGTGAGCAGCGGCGTGGAGACCGATGGGCGCAAGGACCATGCCAAAATACGCGATTTCATCAGGCGCGTGAGAGAGTGGGATGTTGAGAACCAGTATCCGCGTGTGACGTACCAGGTGCAAACATGGAGACCGTGACCCAGAAAGGCCGCTTTGGGAAGTACGGCGGCCGGTACGTCCCGGAGACGCTGATTCCGGCATTGGATGAGCTCGAGCAGCAATACGATCGGTGCCGGCAGGACCACCTGTTCCAGGAAGAGCTGGCCTACTACCTGCGCCGCTATTGCGGGCGGCCCACCCCCCTCTACTTAGCGGAGCGGCTGACCGAGCGGCTCGGCGGCGCGCGCATCTATCTCAAACGGGAAGACCTCCTGCACACGGGCGCGCACAAGATCAACAACACGATGGGTCAAGTTCTGCTGGCCCGGCGAATGGGCAAGGGCCGCGTCATTGCCGAGACCGGCGCCGGACAGCACGGGGTGGCCACGGCCACGGCGGCGGCGATGTTCGGGCTGGCGTGCGATGTCTACATGGGCGTCGAGGACATGGCCCGCCAGGAGCTGAACGTCTTCCGGATGCGGCTGCTGGGGGCGCGGGTCATCCCGGTGGACAGCGGCAGCCGCACGCTCAAAGACGCCATCAATGAGGCGCTGCGGGACTGGGTCACCAACGTCCGCACGACCTTCTACGTCATCGGGTCGGTGGTGGGGCCCCACCCCTATCCGTCGATGGTGCGCGATTTCCAGTCCGTCATCGGCCGGGAGGTACGGACGCAGATCACCGAGGAGATCGCGCGCCTGCCCGATTACCTGGTGGCCTGCGTCGGCGGCGGAAGCAATGCCATGGGACTCTTCTTCCCGTTCAAAGATGATGTAGATGTAAAGATGGTCGGCGTAGAAGCCGGCGGGCTGGGCGTGACGACTGGACGGCATGCCGCCACGCTCGTTGCCGGGACGCCCGGCGTGCTGCATGGCGCATTCTCGTACCTGCTGCAGGACGGCGCAGGGCAGGTCAGCCCCACACACTCTGTGTCGGCGGGACTGGACTACCCTGGCGTGGGGCCGGAGCACAGCTACTTCAAGGACACCGGCCGCGCGCAGTATGTGGCGGTGTCTGATCAGGATGCGCTACAGGGTTTCCGGCTGCTGGCGCAGACTGAGGGCATCATTCCCGCGCTGGAACCGGCTCACGCCATCGCGTACCTGCGAACACTGGTGCCCACCCTGAGCCGCGATCATGCCGTCGTGGTCGGGCTGTCCGGCCGCGGCGACAAGGACGTGCAGCACGTGTCCCGCATCGTACAGTGAGCCGGATCGCGGCGACGTTCGAGAGGCTGCGGGGCGAGCATAGGCAGGCCCTGGTGCCCTTTGTGGTGGCGGGAGATCCCGACCTCGCCGTCACGGAACAGGCTGTCGCCACCCTGATCCGCGCCGGTGCAGACATGGTCGAGCTTGGCGTGCCCTTCTCCGACCCCGTCGCCGACGGTCCGATCAATCAACGGGCATACCAGCGCGCGCTGGCCGGCGGAGTGACCCTGCGCAGTGTGCTTGACCTGCTCGGTCGGGCGCGGCCCGCCGTGCCCGTCGTGCTCCTCTCCTACTACAATCCCATCATTCAGTTTGGCGTGGAACGGTTCTGCGTGGATGCCGCGCTGGCCGGCGTGGACGGCGTCGTGATTCCGGATCTTCCCGCCGACGAAGCCGACGAACTGGTCGCCTCTGCACGGCCCGCGGGTCTCGATACCATCTTTCTGCTCGCCCCGACCAGCACCGACGCACGGATTCGGGTCACCGCCGGGCGGTCGAGCGGGTTTATCTATGGGGTGTCGGTCACAGGGGTCACCGGCGTACGAGACCGGTTGCCCGAAGACATCCCGGAACTAATCGGCAGAATCAAGAAATGGACCCGGCTGCCGGTGTGCGTCGGGTTTGGAGTGTCGACGCCCGAGCAGGCCCGCCGGGTGGCGGAGGTTGCCGATGGCGTGATTGTCGGCAGCGCCCTGGTGTCCATGCTGGAGCAGCCTGGTGATCAGGTCGTCCGCCTGGATCAGTTTGTGCGCGAACTCCGGGAGGCGATCGACGCGGTCGGCGCGCGGGGGTCAGGTGAGGGCCCGAGGGGGCCCAACCATACTCCCCTCTCCCGTTGGGAGAGGGGTAGGGGTGAGGGGTCGTCCTGATCTCGCCGCGCACGCTGTGCTTCCTGCGGCGAGAGAATCGCGTCCTGCTCATCCACCGCCGCAACCCTCCAAACGCCGGGATGTGGAATGGCATCGGCGGCAAACTGCAGCCCGGCGAAGATCCGTTCACGACCTGTATCCGGGAAGTGCGCGAAGAGACCGGTCTGACCATCACCGGCCCCGTGCTGCGGGCGCTGCTGGTCATCTCGGTCAAGTCAACGGGTGATCTATGGACGATCTTTGTGTTCACCGCCGCCTCACCGGCGGGGGAGCCGGTCGCGTCTGACGAAGGAGAACTGGCGTGGGTGGACGTCGGCCAGCTGAATTCCCTGCCCGTTCCTGCCGATCTCCCCGTGATCCTGCCCCGCGTGTTTGAGGACGGCGGAGTTGTCGTAGCCCGGCTCGAATATGAGACGGAAGACGCGGCGTCCGTTTCACGCGTGGAAATCCTCGGCCCTAGTTGATCCGTGGACTTCGTCATCGTCGCTAACCTGGTCATCCTGCTGCTGGTACTCACGCTGCCGCTGATTTCCCATCGGGTTGAACAGAATCTGGAGGCCTTCCTGTTCATCATGGGAGTGCTGTCGGCTCTTGCCGCGAGCGTGCTCTCCTGGCCCCTGATCCGGGATGCGCTGGCCCACCCGATCCCGATCACCCTGGCCGTCTTCGCCTCTGGCCTGGTGTTCAAGTGGACTCGCCGTCATCTCGGCCAGGGGCTGGTGCAGCTGCGGCTGGTCATCCCGATGCGGGTGCTGCTGGCCGTGCTGGTGATCGTACTGGCGCTGCTGAGTAGCGTGTTCACCGTCATCATTGCGTCGCTCGTGCTCGTCGAGCTCGTCAGCGCCCTGCGATTTGCCAAGGAAGATGAGTCACGGTTGGTGGTCATCGCCTGCATGGCCATCGGGCTGGGGGCGGCGCTGACGCCCATCGGCGAACCGCTCTCCACCATCGCCACGGCGAAGCTCCACGAGGACTTCTGGTTCCTGATGCGCCTGCTGGGACCGTGGGTGATTCCAGGGATCGTGTTGCTGGGCGTGTGGACCGGGTTTCAACCCATGCGGTATGCGGCCGACACCCTGACGGAGGGCGAGGACCAGGAAACGTATCGCGGGGTCGTGGCCCGGGCCGCTCGGGTCTATCTGTTCGTGATGGCGCTGACGCTGCTCGGTGAGGGATTCAAACCCCTCATCGACCGGTTCGTAATCGCGCTGGACGCGCGCATCCTCTACTGGATCAATATGGTCTCGGCGATCCTCGACAATGCCACGTTAACAGCCGCGGAGGTCAGCCCGGAGATGACTTTGCTTCAGGTGCGGGCGGTGTTGATGGGACTCCTGATCAGTGGCGGCATGCTGATCCCCGGCAACATTCCCAACATCATTTCCGCCAACAAGCTGGGGATCCGCAGCCGCACCTGGGCCCGCTTTGGTGTGCCCCTCGGGCTCATCTTGCTGGTCGGTTATTTCGTGCTCTTGTTTGTCGTCTAGGTGCCCCTCATGCCTGAGACGCGGTTCCTCACTGACCTGGGGCTCCTCTTCCTGGCTGCGCTGGGCGGGGGATTACTCGCACAGGCTGTGCACCAGCCGCTGATCGTCGGCTACATTCTCGCGGGAGTGTTAATCGGTCCATTCACGCCAGGGCCCACGCTCTCTGATCCGCACACGTTTCAGTTGTTCGCCGATGTCGGCGTCGTGTTGTTGATGTTCACCATTGGCGTTGAGTTTTCGGTGGAAGAGCTGCTGCGGGTCCGCAAGGTTGCCCTGTTGGGTGCGCCGGCGGGGATTGCCCTGGTCGCCCTCTTGACCATTCCAGTTGGAAAGCTCCTGGGGTGGACGCTCGTGCAGAGTCTCGTTGCCGGTGCGGCGGTGAGCGTGGCCAGCACGATGGTGCTGTTGAAATTCCTCCTGGAACGGGGCGAGCTGGCGACGCTGTACGGGCGCGTGGTGGTGGGCATCACACTCGCCGAAGACCTCGCCGTCGTAGCGATGACGGTACTCATTCCGGCCCTTGCTTCGCCGGGAGGCGACCGCGCCGCTGCGTTGGGGCAAGCACTTCTGGAGGCCGTGGTGTTGTTGGGCCCGCTGCTGTGGCTGGCCCGGCGCGCGGTCCCGTTATTGTTGGCCAAGGTGGCCCATACCCGTAACATGGAGCTGTTCTTACTCGTGGCCCTGGCGGTGGCGATCGGCACAGCCGCGCTCACGGCGGGGCTGGGGTTGTCGATTGCCCTCGGGGCGTTCCTGGCTGGGTTAGTCATCAGCGAATCTGAGTTTGCGCACGAGGCGCTGGCCCGCGTGCTGCCGGTCAGAGACATCTTCGTCGCGATTTTCTTTGTCTCGATCGGGACGCTGATCCGTCCCGCCTCGCTCCTGGCTGAGTGGCCTGCGGTGCTGGCGCTGGTGCTGCTGGTGATCGCCGGCAAATTTGCAGTGTGGACGCTGGTCGTCCGCGCCGCAGGGTATCCGGTGGCCACGGCCAGGAACGCAGCGCTGGGGTTGACGCAGATCGGGGAGTTCTCATATATCCTGGCGGGGGTGGGGCGCAATCACGGGCTCCTCCCTTCCTCCATGTACGACGCCGTGCTGGCGACATCGCTGGTCACGATTCTCATCAACGCATTGGTCTTTCGCCGGAGACCTACCTGGGTGCAGCGGCTGGTGAGTGGACAAGAAACTGTGCCGCCTCCAGCGGCCGCGGCTGTGGCGCCGGAGGTTCAGGTCACTGTCTGCGGGTTCGGCCGCGTCGGAAGGGAAGTGGCCGACGCGCTCGATGCCTTTCATATTCTGTACACTGTTGTGGACCTGGATCCGGAGGCCACGCGCGAGGCGCGGTCGCGGGGTGCCGGTGCGGTCTTCGGGGACGCCGGCAGCGAAGGCATGCTGCACCATGCCGGGGTGGACCGTGCCCTCCTGGCGGTGGTGGCGATCCCTGAGTTCGAGGCAGCCCGCCGGTGTGTCACGGCCTTGCGGGCGCTCAGACCCGATCTCCCCATTCTGGTGCGGGTACACCAGCAGCGCCACCGTGCGGAGTTGAGTGGGGCCGGTGCGACTGAAGTCGTTCAGCCTGAGGTCGAGGCCGCCCTGACCATTGTCAGGCATAGCCTGGATCTGCTGGGCATCGACCACCGCCTGGCGCGGCGATACATGGAGGGGGCTCGCGCACACTGGCCCGAGGCCGCGCGCGCGGAAGGCGTGTCCGGCGACGCGCTGCAGGCGATGGAGGTCGTTGTGCAGGACCCCGCCCTTGAAGGACAATCGATAGAGCAGGCACACATCCGAGAGCGTAGCGGTGCCGCCATCGTCAGCATCACCCGGGCCGATGGGCGTGAGATCGTAAATCCGCGGCCCGATGAAAGACTGCAGGCGGGAGACCGGTTGCTGGCGATCGGAACCCGAGAGCAACTGGATTCCCTCCGGCACATCTGCGAGAAAGAAGTGGATCCATATGTTCCAGGATAGAGATGAAGACATCCTCGTGGTCCCGCGGGACCGGCTGTTGGTCGAACCAGTGCATGGCTTCGTGCGAGGGAAGGCCGACGTGTACCTGGCGCGCATCCGAGACCATGGGGTGTTCCGGCCGCGGGCGACCGTGGAGCAGGATTCATCGTTCAAGCAGATTATTCCGTACCTGATCGTGCGGCATGCGGGCCGGCTGTTTCTGTGTCAGCGTAGTACGCAGGGCGGCGAGGGACGTCTTCACGGCAAGTACAGTATCGGCGTCGGCGGCCACATCAATCGCCGGGATGTCGAAGGCGCGGAGGAGGTGATCGATGCGGGATTGCGGCGGGAGCTGGAAGAAGAACTCCTGATACGCGGCCCGTGGCGGGCGCGGGCGGTGGGGGTGCTCAACGACGACAGTAACCCCGTGGGACAGGTCCACTTCGGGCTGGTGCATGTGGTGGAGGTCGATTCGCCCGGCATCTCGGTGAGAGAATCAGACACGCTGGCAGGCCGGCTGGCCTCGCTGCAAGAAGTCCGCGCCATGCGCGGCCACATGGAGACGTGGTCGCGGTTGATCCTCGATGCCGCCGACCCCACCGCGCTGTAACATGACCTTTCCCGTGGCGCATGAACGTCTCACCCGGTCCGCCGGCGTCGTGATCCTCGCTGTTCGGCCCCCGTATCATCTGATCCGTACGCTGCAGTGCGGTCAGGCATTTCGCTGGCGGGTGGACGGCGCCGGGGCGGCGGGAATGTTCTCCGGCCGGCCTGTGCGCATCGAGCAGACGGCAGGAGGGATTGCCGTCTGGGGGCTCACCGCCGAAAAGGACCTGTTCGGCTTGCGCCGTTACCTCGGCCTCGATGAACCGTTAGCCTCCATTGAGGATCGATTGCAACGGGACCCCGTGCTGCGGAGAATCGTGCCGCATACCAGCGGGATCGCGCTGATGCGCCAGGACCAATGGGAATGCCTGGTCAGTTTCATCATTTCCGCCTTCAACAACATGCCGAAGATCGAACTCTCGCTCGCGCGCCTGACGAGCCGGTTCGGAGATCCTCTGGGCGAGGGAGTCTGGGGATTTCCAGGCCCCCAGAGGCTGGCTGGCGCGAGCCTGGCGGACCTGCGCCGCTGCGCGCTCGGGTATCGCGCGCCTTATGTGCGAGGTGTCGCTCGACTGGTTGCCTCCGGGGAAGTGAACCTTCACGAGCTGCAGCACATGTCACATGCCGGGGCGCGTAGAACACTGTTAGCCCTCCCCGGCGTGGGTGAAAAGGTCGCCGATTGCGTCCTGCTGTTTGCCTGCGGCAGCGGCGAAGCATTCCCTGTCGACGTGTGGGTCAAGCGCGCGGTCGAGCGATGGTACTTCCATGGCCGGCGCACAACGGCGCGGCAGATTCAGGAGTTTGCCCGCAGCCGGTTTGGTCCGCTTGCCGGGTACGCGCAGCAGCATTTGTTCTACTACATACGGGAACGCGGGAACGGGGGAACGCGGGAACGCGCGCCCGCGAGAGCTAGGGCACGACCTCAATCCGGCCGTCGGCTCCCCCGGTGATCTCACCAATGTGGGCCACGGGGCTGACTCCCCGGGCCCGCAGTGCCGCCGTCAGAGCGTCCAGGCGCTCGGGCGGGACCGCCATCAGGAGGCCGCCGGAGGTCTGCGCGTCGCACAGCAGGATTTGATCATCTTCATCCAGCCCATCGAAGGTAACCCGCGGCTGCAGGTACTCATAGTTCCGCGCGGTACCGCCGGCCACCGCGCCCTGTCGCACGAGCGACCTCGCCTCCTCCAGCACCGGTACGCTCGCATACTGGAGGCGAGCGCGTACCCGGCTCCCCGCGGTCATCTCCCGGAGGTGGCCCAGCAGCCCAAAGCCGGTGACGTCCGTCGCCGCATGCACGCCGACCTCGATCATCGCCTCCGCGGCGGCGCGGTTGAGCGTTTCCATGATCCTGACCGCTTCCTCTACCGCGGCGGCTGAGGTCTTGTCTTGTTTGATCCCCGTCGTGATCACGCCGATCCCGAGCGGTTTCGTCAGCACCAGCTGATCGCCGGGGCGCGCGCCGACGTTTCTCACCACGCCGTCGGGGCGCACGATCCCGGTGACGGCCAGGCCGTACTTCGGCTCCGGGTCGTCGATGGAGTGTCCCCCCGCGATGATAACCCCCGCTTCCGTCGCCTTATCCGCACCGCCGCGGAGCATTTCCTCCAGCACCCACATCGGCAGCTTGCTGCGGGGGAAGCCGACGATGTTCAGCGCTAGGATCGGCCGCCCGCCCATCGCGTATACGTCTGACAGCGCGTTCGCCGCAGAGATCGCGCCGTAATGGTACGGATCGTCCACCACCGGCGTGAACACGTCCACGGTGTGCACCAGGGCCAGATCGTCGGCTAGGCGATACACCGCCGCGTCGTCCACGGTGCTGGTGCCGACGAGGAGGTTCGGATCCGTGACATTGGGCAGCTGGCGCAGGACCTGCGCCAGGTCCTCAGGGCTCAGTTTTGACGCTCACCCGGCGCAGGCGACCATCGTCGTGAGCCGGATGCGCTCTCGCTGTGTCACGATCCTCACCTCCTTTCGCGTGATTCGTGAATCGTGATTCGTAATTCGCACGGAACCGCCGTCGCGTCGGCGTCTATTGTAGCATGGAGTCCAGGAAGTCCTCCGTCAGAAGATGACGAATCACCAATCACGAATCACAAATCACGAGGGTTACGCATGACGCTACGCCAGCTGCGCATCTTTGCCGCCGTGGCTCGGCTGGGCAGCTTCTCCCGTGCGGCGGAGGAGTTGCAGATCAGCCAGCCGTCCGTCAGCATCCAGGTTGCCGATCTGGAGCGGGTGTTGGGCGTCGATCTCTTCACGCAAGAAGGACGGCGTGCTCACCTGACCGGAGCCGGGCGCGTCCTGGACGAGTACGCCCGCCGCATTCTGGCGCTTGTGGATGATGCCGAAGCCTCAGTGAAGGGGGCGAAGCACCCGCGCCGTCCCCAGACTGCGGAGCAAGCCCCAGTGGGCCCGGGGGCCGTGCCACCCCCGTTTGAGGTCGTCGAGCACACCGCCGACGTGGGTCTCGTCGCGCACGGCCGCTCGCTGGAGGAACTGTTCGCCAATGCCGCCAGGGGGATGATGCATTTCTTGATCGACCCCGCCGCAGTCCGCCCGGTAGAACGCCGGGCACGCGAGGTGGAAGCGGGCGATCGGGAGGGCCTGCTGGTGAACTGGCTGAATGATCTCCTCCTGCTGCTGAATGCCGATGGATTCGTGCCCGCTGACTTTGAGGTGAGCGAGCTCAGCGACACGATGCTGCGCGGAGACGTGCTGGGAGAGCCGGTTGATCCCCAGCGCCATCGATTCCACCTGGACGTGAAGGCGGCGACCTATCACCAACTCTACGTCCGGAAGAACGCGGTCTGGGAAGCCAGAGTTATCTTCGACGTGTAAGGGCGGGACTAGGGACTGGGGAATGGGGACTGGAAACTACACCGCCAGGCAAGTAATCTAGTCCCAAGTCCCTAGTCCCCAGTCCCGTAGTTGTGTCTCCAAAATGCTGGATCTCAAACTGATCCGCGACAACCCGGAGTTCGTCAAGGCGGGCATCCGCAAGAAGCAGCGCGACCCGGCGCTGGTCGACCGCGTCCTGGAGATCGACCGGCGGCGGCGCGAGGTGGTGCAGGAGGTGGAACGCCTCCGCGCTGAGCAGAATCGCGCCTCGGGGGAGATCGCGAAGCTGACAGGCGCAGCGCGCGAGCAGCGCATCGCAGGGATGCGCGAGATCTCGAGCAGCCTGAAGACCCTCGAGCCGGACCTGCGGGACGTGGAGGCAGCTCTGCAGCGTGCGCTCCTGGAGTTGCCGAACCTTCCGGATGAGAGCGTGCCCCCGGGCAAGGGTGCGGCCGAAAACGTACCGGTGCGCCACTGGGGCGACAAGCCGCGCCTCGATTTCAAGCCGCTCGATCATGTGGAAACGGGGGCACGGCTCGGGATCCTGGACATGGAGCGCGGAGCCAAGGTCAGTGGATCGCGCTTCTACTATCTGCGTGGGGCCGGCGTGCTCCTGGAGCAGGCTCTGATCCGGTTGGGGATGGACCTGCTGCTGGCCGAGGGATTTACGCCGGTGATTACCCCAATCCTGGTCCGCCCGGAGATCATCACCGGCGCTTGGGGCGGGGCGGATCTGGACGAGCAGCAGGTCTACAGGATTGCCGGCGAGGAGCTGGCACTCATTGGCACCTCTGAGCAGGCGCTGGCCGGGATGTACAAGGAGGAGACGCTCGACGAGGCGCAGCTGCCGTTGCGTCTGGCCGGCCTCTCGTGGTGCTTCCGCCGGGAGGCGGGAAGCTACGGGAAGGACGTCCGCGGCATCTATCGCGTGCACCAGTTTGACAAGTTGGAGATGTTCTCGTTCACGCTGCCCGAGGCGTCCTGGGAAGAGCACGAGCACCTCGTCTCCCTGCACGAACGGTTGTTGCAGCAGCTCGGCCTGCACCACCGGGTCGTGGCGGTGTGCGGCGGGGACAGCAGCGCTCCCTCGGCCAAGACCTATGACGTGGAGACCTGGATGCCCGCCAGAGGCGAGTACGGAGAGACCTCGTCCGTCAGCAACTGCACGGACTTTCAGGCCCGCCGGCTGGCGATCCGTGTGCGGCGCGCGAAAGGCACCGTGTATGCGCACACTCTCAACGGGACCGCGGTGGCCACGAGCCGGGCGTTGGTTGCCGTGTTGGAGAACTATCAGCAGAAAGACGGCACCGTCCGGGTGCCGGACACCCTGGTGCCGTATATGAACGGGATGAAGGTTATCACAACGGCTCGTTAGTTTCCACCGCTGAGGTGGCGCGTGGTTCTCCGCATAGTTGTCTTCGGCGCCGGCGCGGTGCTCATGGCGCTCGAGATCGTCGGCAGTCGGATCCTTGCTCCCTATTTCGGCAGTTCCGTGTACGTCTGGGGCAGCCTGATCAGCATCTTTCTGGCCGCGCTCAGTGCGGGATACTACCTGGGCGGAGTAGCTGCGGACCGCTGGCCCCGGGCCGGGACTCTGGCCCTGGCGCTCGCGGTGGCGGGTGCGCTGATCCTGATGCTGCCGATGGTGTCCCGGCCCATCCTGGAGACGTTCTCGGCCTGGGATCTGGGGCCGCGCGCCAGCCCCCTGCTGGCCTCGGTCGTCTTGTTCGTGCTGCCGAGCCTGCTGCTGGGCATGACCTCCCCGGTGGCGATCAAACTCGCCGCCACCGATCTTGCCACGGTCGGCAATACCGCGGGCGTCCTGTATGCGATCTCCACCGCCGGGAGCATCGCCGGCACGCTGCTGACCGCGTTTGCGCTGATCCCCGCGATGGGGGTCCGCGCGATCCTCTATGCATTGGGAGTGACACTGCTGCTATGCTCCGGCCTGTTAGCCGGCCACGCGCGCCGTGTCGCGGGGCCCGCGGCGGCCGCCCTGCTGGTCCTGTCGCTGGCCGCCGCCGGGGCCGCGCAGACCGTCGGCATCTCGCGGATCCTGCTGGAGAAAGACTCCGTGTACCATCGCATCCGCGTGCATGAGGATGCGTCCTGGCGATACTTACGGTTTGATCGGTCGCTGCAGGGCGGGATGCTGCTGAAGGATCCAACGATAAGCCCGCTGCGGTACACGGATTATGTGCACCTGGCATGGCTCTTTACCCCGACCATCCAGCGAATGTTGGTCGTGGGGCTGGGCGCCGGCTCGATCCCCAAGCGGTTCCTGGTGGACTACCCACAGGTGAGCATAGAATCGGTGGAGCTTGATCCGCTGGTGGCGGAGGTCGCCAGAACGTACTTCGCAGTGGCCGATGATCCTCGCCACCGCATCATCGTCCAGGATGGCCGTCAGTATGTGCGCCGCGCGGAGGGCCGCTACGATATGGTGCTGATGGACGCCTACTTTGCTGAGGGGATTCCCTTCCACCTCGTGACGCGAGAGTTCTTCGAGCAACTTAAGGCCAAACTCACGCCCGGCGGGGTGGTGGTGGCCAATATCGTCGGCGCGCTGGGCGGATCGAAT
>VBAI01000046.1 GCA_005882295.1 Candidatus Segetimicrobium genomatis
CGGAATGATCTGCGGATACAGATAGTGGAACCCCACGCCTTTGACCAGCACACCCCGGATGATCGTCACGAAGTACGTGAGCGGCACGGCGTAGCCCAGCCAGTACAGCACCTTGGGCAGCGACTCCCGCGGGAACAGGAAGCCGGAGATGAGAATGCTGGGCAGCAGGACGAGCTGCGCAAGCTGCGCGGCCTGCTGGAAGGTGCGCGCGACGGTCGAGAGCAGCGTCCCGATCCCCAGCGAGGAGAAGAAGAACGCCAGCGTCATCAGGTAGAGGAGCAGGATGCTGCCCTTTACCGTCACGCCGAACCAGGCCCACGCCAGCAGCAGGATAAATGTCAGGTTGATGTACCCCAGCCCGATGAGGGGGAGGATCTTCCCCAGCATCAACTCTGACGGCCGGATCGGCGTCACCACCAGCTGCTCGAGCGTGCCCAGCTCGCGCTCCCGGACAATCGCCCCGATGGTCAGGAAGGTGGTGGTGAACTGCAGCACCAGCCCCAGCACCCCGGGAACGATGAAGAGCTGGCTCTGCAAATTTGGATTGTACCAGGCCCGGGTGCGCACCTCGACGGGTTGGGGCGGCGCCCGCAGCCCCGCGCGCGCCAGCTGCGAGATGCCGACATCGCGCGAAATGCTGGCGCCGACGCCACCGGCCACGGAGAGGATCACCCGCGCGCTGGTCGCATCCGAGGCGTCCACGACGACCATGACCTGCACCGGCTCAGCGGCCCGCAGGCGCTGGGCGTAATCCGGTGGAATGACCAGCCCCACCTTCACCTGCCCGGCGTCCAGTCGACGCTCGATCTCCTCCAGGTTGCCGGCCCAGTAGCGGACCGAAAAGTACCGGGTGTTCTCAAAAGCGGCCACCAGCGCGCGGCTCTCGGCGGTCTGCGACTGATCCCACACCGCCGTGGGCTGATGCAGGACTTCATTGCTGAGGTATCCGTACAACACCATCTGAATGATGGGCAGGGTGATGATCGTGCCCAGCGTCCGCCGATCGCGCAACAACTGGGCGGTCTCTTTACGGATGATGCTGAACAGGCGCTGGACGTTCATCCTGCGACTCCTCGATCGGACTCGGCCAGGGCGACGAAGACATCTTCCAGCGTGGGGGGGATGGGCTCGATCCCAATCACCGCGATCCCGCCTTCCCGCAGGAACGCGGCGACGTCGGGCGCCGACTCACGCTGGTCGACGACGGCATGGATCGCCACGCCGTACAGCGCGGCCTCGCGGACGGCCGCATGCTTGTACAGCGCGGCCAGCGCCTCCACGGGCCGGTCCGTGCGGATTTCCAGCACGACCCCTGGCATCTGCTCGCGCTTGATCTGTGCCGGCGTGCCCTCGGTGATGATGCGGCCCCCGTAGATGAAGGCGAGCCGGTCGCAATGTTCGGCCTCGTCCATGTAGTGGGTCGTCACCATGATCGTGGTCCCCTCTTCGGCGAACCGGTCGATGAGGTCCCAGAACTGCCGCCGGGAGACCGGATCGACACCCGCGGTGGGTTCGTCCAGAAATACCATCTGCGGCCGGTGCAAGACGGCGCAGCCGAGCGCCAGGCGCTGGCGGAACCCCACAGACAGCGCGGCGGCCACCTCGTGCTGGCGGTCGGTGAGCCCGGAGCGATCCAGCCACTTGTCCACCTGCTGCCGGGCGCCGGACGCGTCGAGGCCGTAGACCCCGGCATAGAATTCCAGGTTCTCACGCACGGTGAGATCGCCCCACAGGCTGAAGCGCTGCGACATGTAGCCGATCCGGGCTTTGATGGCCTCGGGCTCCGCTCGCACGTCGTATCCCAGCACGGTCGCACTGCCCTCGGACGGGTCGAGAATCCCACAGAGCATGCGGATCGTGGTGGATTTGCCCGCGCCGTTGGGCCCGAGGAATCCCCAGATCTCGCCGGGCCGGATCTCGAACGAGACATGATCAACGGCCGTGAAGTCCTTGAAGCGTTTCGTCAGCTTCCTAGCCTGCACCGAGTATTCCATCGCCGCACCAGACCTCACGCGCTGCGGGCCAGCCGGGAGACAAAGACGTCTTCTAGCGACGGCACCGCGCGCCGGAGACTCTGCACCTGCACGCCGCCGGATCGCAGCGCGCGTTGCAGTTCCGCCTCCGCCTGGCTGGCGGAGTCCACCAGGACATGCAGCCGATCCCCGAATACCTCCAGGCTATGCACCAGTGCATGGCCGCGCAATACCTGCTTGGCCATGGCCTTGGGCTCGGCGACGATCTCCAGGATCTCCCCCAGCATCGAGGCCTTCAGCGCGCCCGGATCGTCGCAGGCGATGAGGCGGCCGCGGTTCATCAACCCAACGCGCGACGCGCGCTCGGCCTCGTCCATGTAGGGCGTGCTCACGAACATGGTGATCCCGTCCCGGTTCAGGCCGTACAGGTAGCGCCAGAATTGGCGCCGGGAAACCGGATCGACGCCGGTCGTGGGCTCGTCGAGAAACAGCGCGTCGGGCGCGTGAATGAGCGTGCAGGCCAGGGCAAGCTTCTGCTTCATGCCACCGGACAGTTGTTGGGCCGGGCGGTCGGTGAAGGCGTCCAGGCGAAAGTCGGCGAGCAATCGCGCCGCCTGCTCCCGGAACGCGGCGCGCCCGACCCCGTAGATATCTCCATACAGCCGCAGGTTTTCCATGACCGAGAGATCGCCGTAGAGGCTGAACCGCTGCGGCATGTACCCGATGCGGGCCTTGACGGCCTCCGGATCGCGCGCGACATCGGCGCCCGCGACCACGGCCGTCCCCTCGGTCGGCGTGAGGGCGCCGCAGAGCATGCGGATCAGCGTCGTCTTGCCGGCGCCGTCCGGTCCCACCAGGGCGAAGATCTCTCCCCGTGCCACAGAAAGGTCCAGGTGATCAACGGCGACCAGCGCGCCGAACCGCCTGGTCAGCCCAAGGCAGCGGACGGCGGCGCTGTCATCGGAGAGCGAGACGCTCATGTCGTCTAACCCCCTCACCCTTCATCCCTCTCCCTCCAGGGAGAGGGAAATGTGGTTGGGCGCGTCCGCGCCCTCTACTTATGGACTGCTGCCTGCACCGGTCACGATGACCGCATCGGCAGGCAGCCCCGGCTTCAGCACGCCGTCCTGGTTGCTCAACTGGACTTTGACGGCGAAGACGAGCTTGACGCGCTCTTCCCGCGTCTGCACGTTGCCAGGTGTGAACTCGGCGTGATCGCTGATCTCCATGACCGTGCCGTGAAACACGCGGCCGCGGAAGGCGTCCACCCGCACGTCGACGGGCTGGCCAAGCGTCACTCTGCCCAGGTCGGTTTCGGAGATGAAGACCCTCAGATACGGCTGGCTGAGATCGGCGATGGTCAGCACCGGCGCCCCCACTCCAACCAGGTCTCCGATCTCCACGTGCTTTGCCACCACGACACCCGCGAAGGGAGCGGTGAGAATCGTGTTCCCTCGAAGGATCTCCGCCTGCTGCAACGCGGCCCGCGCCTGTGCCAGTTGCGCGCGGGCGGCGGCCACGTCCTGTTCCCGGATGGCGACCGTCTGGCGGTTCGCTTCCGCGACTGCCAGCCCGGCCCGGGCCTGCTCAACCACCGCCGCCGCCGCGCTGATCTGGACCTGCGCCGCATCGCGCTGCGCACGGGCGGCGTCGCGCTGGGCCTCAGCGGCCTTCACGGCGGACCGCGCCGTATCCAGTTGCTGCGCAGACACCGCCCCGTCTCGGTACAGCGCCTCCAGCCGCTGCAGGTCGGACTCCGCCCTGGCCAGGTTCGTCTCGGCGACCTGCACGTTGGCTTCGGCAGCACGCAGGCTGGCCCGGCCCGCCTCCAACGCCGCGGCTGCCGACTCTATCTGCGCCCGCGCCTGGGTGAGCAGCGCCTCGACAGAGGCGCGCGCCAGGGCCAGCGCCGCGTCGGCCTGGGCGGGACGGGTCTGCGCGGCCATCACGGCGGCCCGCGCCTGCGCCACCTGCGCGTCGACCTCGGCCGCGTCCAGTTCCGCCACGACTTGCCCGGCGCGGACCTGCGCTCCTTCTCGCACCAGCAGCTTCATGACCCGGCCCGCGATCTTGGGAGCAACGTCTACCTGCGTAGCCTCGATCGTCCCGGAGGCCTGGATAGCACCGTTGGGCGCCCCGCCCCGCGGCCACAGCGACCACGCGGCCGCGCCGATCACAAGGATGGCAACCGGAATGATCAGACGGCGTCGGGATTTCACAGTCAGTTCACCTCTGCGCCCACGGCCCGCACCAGCGCGGCCCGGGCCACGTTGTAGGTAAAGAACGCTTGTGCCTTTGCGACTTCGGCCTGCGACGACGCGGCCTGCGCGCTGAGCACCTCGAGGCTGGTGCCCACCCCGGCGGCGAAGCGCACGTTCGCGATCCGCAGCGCCTCTGCCGCCTGGGCCTGCAGCGCATCGGCGCCGGTCAATTCCTCCCGCGCGGACTGGAGATTCAGATACGATTGCCGGACATCGAGTTCGATCACCTGACGCTGCTGAACCTCTGCGGCCTTCAACTGCTCCAGCCGCTGCCGCGCTTCATCGACGCGATCCTTCGTCAATCCGCCATCAGACACGTTCAGGGTGGCGGCCAGCGCCACGCTCCACGTGCTGGAGAGCTGTGGTCCGGGGCCGAATCCGCTGGTGTTCGAGTAGTCGAAGGCGCCCGACAGGCCGAGATTGAGCCGCGCTCCGCTTTCTGCCAGTTGGATCCCCGCCTGCGCCGCCGCCTGCCGCGCGCGGACCTCGGCAAGCTCAGGACGGGTCTCCAGCGCCTGGGAGACCAGCCGGTCCA
>VBAI01000047.1 GCA_005882295.1 Candidatus Segetimicrobium genomatis
CGTAAGAGGCGTCTGCAGCGGCAGGTTCAGCAGCCCGTTGAGCGCCTGCATCCCCTGCGCGAGTCCGTTGCGCGCCCGCACCTGGGCCTGGCGCGCGGTGGCCAGGGCGACGTCGGCCTGCACCTCATCGAACTTCGGCGAAACGCCCGAGGCGACGCGCGCCCGCGCCACCCGCAGGTTCTCGGCCGCCTGCGTCACACTGTGGTTGGCGGAGTCCAATCCGGCCTGGGCCAACAGGAGCTGATAATAGGCCTGCCGGATGGTGAAGATGATCT
>VBAI01000048.1 GCA_005882295.1 Candidatus Segetimicrobium genomatis
TGGCGTGGAGATGGCGGCGCGGGTGTACTTCGGCAAGTCGGCGGGGAATTTGAACCTGGCCGAAAGCGCGATGTTGGCCGGCATCATCCGCTCCCCGTCAACCGCGACACCGTTCCAGAACCTGGAGCTGGCCAAGGAGCGGCAGCGGACGGTGCTCCGGCGCATGGCCGATTTGGGTTACATCACTCCGAAGCAGGCGGACGACGCGGCCGTCCAGACGATCAAACTGTCTCAGGAAGGGAACGCGGGCCTGATCGGCATCCGCGCGCCGTATTTTGTCTCCTACATCCTCCCATATCTGCTGGAGCGGTATGGTGAGGATCTGGTCTACAATGGCGGACTGCGGGTGTATACGACGCTGGATCCGAAGTTGCAGGCCGCCGCCGAGAATGCGATCCGCGACGGGATCGACCAGGCCCAGAAAGACAAGCTGGAGGTGACGCAGGGGGCGCTGGTGACGCTGGATCCCCATTCCGGCTATATCAAGGCCATGATCGGTGGATATGACTTCGCCCAGAGCCAGTTCAACCGGGCCTGGCAGGCGCGCCGGCAACCCGGCTCTTCATTCAAAGTCTTCATCTACACGGCGGCCATGGCAAAAGGTATGACCCCGACCAAGGTCATCGTCGACGAGCCGATTACGTTCGAAATCTTCGGCACGGTCAAGCCGGAAGACAGCATCTGGACCCCCAAGAACTACGACGAATCGTACCGCGGCCCGATGACGTTACGCGAAGCACTGGAACAGTCTATCAATATCCCGGCGATCAAGACGATCAACGAGGTTGGACCGCAGGCGGTCGTCGACTACGCCAAGCGCATGGGGATCACCAGCCCGCTGCAGCCGAACCTCTCGCTGGCCCTGGGCACCAATGACGTGACGCTGATGGAGATGGCGTCTGCCTTCGGGACGCTCGCCACCCTAGGCGTGCACGCTGATCCCATTGCGGTCTTGCGGGTGACCGACCGCGAGGGCAGGGTGCTGGAAGAGCGGACGTCGCGGCGGACGCTGGCGTTGGGCGCCGATATCGCGTACATGATGACCGACCTGATGAAGGGCGTCATCCTGCGGGGCACAGGAACGGCGGCCAACATCGGCCGACCGGTCGCGGGGAAGACGGGGACGACGGACGACTACAAGAACGCCTGGTTTATCGGGTTCACACCGTACCTGGTCACCGGCGTCTGGCTCGGCAACGACGATAACACACCGATGAACCGGGTCGTGGGGGGAACCGTTCCGGCGCATATCTGGGGGGCGTACATGAAAGCGGCGGTGCAGGACACGCCGCCGGATGACTGGCAGCGGCCGGACGGGGTGGTGAACGCGACCGTTTGCGGCACTTCAGGCCTGCTGGCGACCAGCCGGTGTCCGAATCCCCGGACGGAAGTCTTTATCCGCGGCACGGAACCCACGGAGTTCGACGTGAGCATGCTTTCCACTCCGCCGCCTGACGGTAACAGCACGGTCGTGGTCTCTGTGCCCCTCAGCATCACCGCGCCCGCGCAGGGACAAGAAGTGACGTCGCCATTCATGATCGAGGGCGCGACCGATCCCAACGCCACGGTGAGCATGTCGGTGGTGGTACAGGGGAGTTTCATGAAGATCAATGTGGCGGAGACCCGTGTGCCGGTGACCAACGATGGCCGCTTCTCCTACCTGTTCCGCCCCGCGCTGCACGTCAGCGGCGTGCAGTATGTGATCACCGTGACGGCCACCAGTCCCGGCGGCGGCCGGGCCTCCACGACGTTGATCGTTAAGGAGCAATGACCACTTTCTGTCATCGCGAGCCCGAAGGGCGTGGCGGTAGACACTCAACTTGTCATTGCGAGCGCAGCGAAGCAATCTAGCGCCGGACTGGAGATTGCTTCGGCACTTCGTGCCTCGCAATGACAGAATAGAGTTGCTTGCGCGGCCGCGGGGCTCCGCCCCTCGCAATGACTACCGGTAATAGAATGAAGTAATCGAGGTGGGGGCATGTCCGGCCATTCGAAGTGGCACAATATCCGGCTGAAGAAGCAGAAAGTCGATCTTGTGCGGGGCAAGCTGTTCAGCAAGCTGGCCCGCGAGATCGCCGTCGCCGCTAAGGAGGGCGGGGGCGACCCCGACGGCAACCCTCGCCTGCGTACGGCGATCGACCACGGGCGCGAAGCCGGGATGCCCAACGACAACATCCAGCGTGCGGTTCAGCGCGGGGCTGGCGGGGCCGAAGGGGCGACGTTCGAGACGATCTTGTACGAGGGGTACGCCCCAGGCGGGGTCGCGGTACTGGTCGAGGTCCTCACCGACAACCGCAACCGCGCTGCCAGCGATATCCGGAACCTGTTCACCAGATATGGAGGATCGCTGGGCGGGGCCGGCTCTGTCTCCTGGATGTTCGACCGGCAGGGCATCATCACGGTCGACCGGTCCAAGGCCAAGGAAGACGATGTCTTGTCGACGGCGCTTGAGGCCGGGGCCGAGGACATCCGCACGTCCGGGGATGTCTACGAAATTGTGACCTCGCCCGAGCAGTTCTTCAAAGTGAAACAGGCGATGGAGCGCGCTCGCCTGCCGATCGCGTCCGCAGACATTACGATGGTGCCGAAGTCCACGGTGCGCGTGGAGGGGAAAGATGCTCAGCAGGTGCTGCGCCTGATGGAGGCGCTGGAAGAGCACGACGACGTCCAGCACGCCTACGCGAACTTCGACATCCCCGACGAGATTCTGCAGCAGGTAGGATAACGCACGCCGTAGGCCGAACACAGGTTCGAGCATGGTGATACTCGGCGTCGATCCAGGGCTGCGGGCGACCGGTTATGCATTTCTGCAAGGCCTCCCGGGGGGAGTCGAGCTCGTCGCGCATGGTCTCGTCCGCACCGAGGACGACGCTCCGCTGGCCAATCGTCTCGAGCGCATCCACGGGGCTCTCTTCGCCCTCCTCGAGCAGCGCCGTCCCTCGCAGGTCGCCGTCGAGGACCTCTACGCGACGCAGCGCTATCCTCGGACGGCGATCCTCATGGGCCACGTTCGGGGGGTTGTCTGTCTCGCGGCTGCGGAGCTGGCGATTGAGGTGACCGCGCTTCCCCCGGCGGCGGTCAAGCAGGCGATCGCCGGATTTGGCGCGGCGAGCAAGGGGCAGGTTCAGGCGGCGGTGCAGCGCCTGCTTCGCTGGCCGGAGCCATTTGACGTGCACGTTTCCGATGCGGTCGCCATCTGCCTGACCGCGCTGTCCCGCGCCGGCGTGCCGCTGCGGCTGCGGGTCCAGGAGGTCGTGCTGTGATCGCGTATCTGCGGGGTCCGATCCTCCGGCGCACCGACGAGGTGGTCGTGGTTGAGGCGGGCGGCATCGGTTATGAGGTTCACCTTCCGGCGGTCGTGGCGCGGGCCTTGCCCCGACCGGCTGACGGGGAACCTCAGGCCGTCGAACTGCACATTTCCTATCATGCGACGCAGAATCAACCCAAGCCGCTGCTGATCGGGTTCCTGCATGAGGTCGAGCAGGAGTTCTTTGAGCGTTTCATTACGGTGGACGGCATGGGGCCGACCAAGGCCATGAAGGCGATCGTGCATCCCATCCATGTCATTGCCGACGCCATCGAGCGCAAAGACACGCAGTTTCTGCGCCGCCTGCCTGGCATCGGTGAGCGCACGGCAGAGAAAGTCATCGCCACCTTGCATGGAAAGATGGGAAAGTACGCGCTGCTGCGCGGGACCGAAGTGCGGCCCCAGCCGGTCGCGGAGGATTTCAAAGCGGAGGTGCTCGAGGTCCTCACCCAGCAACTCGGGCACCGCCCCGTCGAGGCCCGCCGCATGGTCGAGGAAGCCCTACGCCGCCAGCCCGGCATTGCCTCCGCCGAGGAACTCTTCGAGGAAGTGTATCGCGTGGAACAAGACGCGGGAGTCCGAACGTAAGCGAAGCGCATGACCACTGCAGACGGTACGCCCACCCGCAAGGCACCGGTCGCTGATCCGGCGGCAGACGAACAGTTCATCCGCAGCCTGCGGCCGAAGACGCTGGACGAATGCATCGGACAGACCAAGGTCGTGGAAGGCCTGCGGATCAGCATTCAGGCTGCCAAAGAACGCTCGGAATCGCTCGACCACGTGCTGCTGCACGGGCCGCCGGGGCTGGGGAAGACCACGCTGGCCAACGTGATCGCGCAGGAGATGGGTGCGAATATCGTCACGACGTCGGGGCCGGCGCTGGAGCGCGGCGGCGACCTGATGGGCATTCTAACCAACCTGCAGACGGGCGACGTCCTGTTCATCGACGAGATCCATCGGTTGTCGCGCGCGGTGGAGGAGTTCCTGTACCCGGCGATGGAGGACTTCTGCGTCAACTTCGTGATCGAAAAGGGCGCGCACGCCCGCACCCTCCGCTACCAGCTCCGGCCGTTTACCCTGGTCGGCGCCACGACGCGGGCCGGATTGCTGTCGTCCCCGCTGCGCGAGCGCTTTGGGATCTTCCACCACCTGGATTTCTTCTCGGTCGACGACCTGGTGATGGTGGTGCGGCGCTCGGCCTCCATTCTGGGGATCTCTATCACCGAGGATGGCGCGATGACGATCGCCCGCTGCTCGCGCGGGACCCCCCGCATCGCGAACCGGCTGCTGCGGCGGGTGCGCGACTACAGCCAGGTGCGGGCGGATGGGACGATCGCCGCGGGCGTAGCGGCCGAGGCCCTCGCGTTTGAAGGGGTCGACGACCATGGCCTCGATGCGCTGGATCGGGATCTCCTGCGGACGATCGCGACGGTGTACGGGGGCGGCCCGGTCGGCGTCGAGGCGATCGCCGCGACTCTGAATGAAGAGGCGCAAACGCTGGAGGAAGTAGTCGAACCGTATCTGCTGAAGATCGGGTTTCTCACCCGCACGCCCGCGGGCCGGCGCATCACGCCGGCGGCGCTCGAACACCTGGACCTTGCGGTGGGGGAGCGAAACCACGCCCGCGAACAGGGGCAGCTCCTGTGAACGAGCTCGCCCCCTTCGGTCGCATGCTCATGGTGTTCGGCGTGGCGCTGCTGATGATCGGGGCGTTGCTCACGGTCGCCGGCAGGGTCCCGCGCCTGCCGGGGGACATCCTCATCCGGCGGGACTCGGTAGTCGTGTACATCCCCCTGGCCACCAGCATCGTGTTAAGCATCGTCCTCACCTTCGTATTCAGCCTTCTAGCTCGGAGGTAGACGGGAATGAGACGATGCGCAGCGGTGTGCGCCGCTCTCGTCCTGCTCCTCCTGTGGCCCGCCTCTCCTGCTCCGGGCAGCGGGGCGACGAGCCTCCGTGTCGGCGTGGTGCGGGAAGTGGAACGCGTCAGCATCGTCTTCGACCACCCCGTGGCGCTGACCGCGGGGCCGCTGGTGAGCCTGAGTCTGGAGCCCGGCGCGTACGAGTTCGTCCCCAGCGCCGCAGGGATCGAAGTCGCCGGCGCCGGCACTCGCTTCGAGAACACTATCCGTCTGTCTCCCACCGAAGGTGGCCGCCTGTCCATCGGGATCCGACCCTACCGCGGACTGCTGGAGCTGCGGCGCACGTCGATCCGGAGTGGCCCGCGGATGCGCTGAGGGCCCAGGCCGTGGCGGCGCGCACCCTGGCACTGCAGAGCCTGGGCCGATTTGCATCCGAGGGGTACGATGTGCGGGCGACGACCGATACCCAAGTGTACGGAGGAATCTCCGCGGAAGATCCCCGCACTACCGCCGCCGTGGAAGAGACTCGAGGGGAGATCATGACGTACGAGGGCCGGCCGATTTTCGCCGCATACCACTCTGACTCCGGCGGCTACACG
>VBAI01000049.1 GCA_005882295.1 Candidatus Segetimicrobium genomatis
TCTCCACGACCTTGAAGTCGGTCACCTGGCGGAACTCCAAGCTGATCACCGAGGACATCGTGGGACAGGTCACCAAGCTCAAGCAGCAGCCCGGGAAGAACATTACCATCCTTGGGAGCGCCACACTTGTCCGGTCGCTGCTGCGCCAGGGCCTCCTCGACCAGCTCGGGCTCCTGCTCCACCCGATCGTGGTAGGCACCGGAAAACGCCTGTTCGAGGACTGGACTGCTCAGGCACCGCTGAAGCTCGCGGAGTCCCAGGTCCTCAGCAACGGTGTTCTCTTCCTCACCTATGAGCCGCAAGGAAGGTAGGTAGGACACATGAGATCAGATGCCGGCACGTGGACTCGCTACCTGGTACCGTTGGGCCGCGTTGCGTTTGCTGGGGTCTTCGTGGCATTCGCGCCGGCCAACTTTACGCAGCAGGGCATCGCGTGGGGAGCCTCACAGGGTATACCGCTGGCACGGGTGCTGGTGCCGCTGGCCGGCGTGATTTCCCTACTAGGCGGGCTGAGCGTCATTCTGGGGTACCGGGTAAAGATCGGGGCGTGGCTGCTGGTCCTGTTCCTCGTGCCCGTGACGGGGATGATGCACAACTTCTGGGCCGTGAAAGATCCGATGATGGCGCAGTTCCAGTTTGGGTTCTTCATGGCGAACCTGTCCAGGATCGGCGGCGCCTTCCTCATCGCGCACTTCGGCGCCGGTCCATTCAGCCTTGATGCTCTCCACACTGAATCGCGGCAGAGGTAAGGCGAAAAAAGGAGGCTGTTGTCCGCTTCAAAGACATGCCGGTGGCGGGCGTCCAAATCCCCAAGAAGGATGAAAACAAGATCATGCACGTCAGCCTGCCCATCGGCAACGATCATGTGCTCAAACACTCGACAGACAAGGAGGCCAGTATGCAGAAGACTGCCGCGTCAAGTACGCAACGGCCAACCGTCAAGGAGATCGCCGTGATTACCCCATGCCTGTGGTTCGACGGCCAGGCTGAGGAGGCTGCGAAGTTCTACGTATCTTTGTTCCCGGACTCGCATATCGACAAGGTCGTGAAGGCGCCGGCGGACTTCCCGAGTGGGAAGAAAGGGGACATCCTGGTCGTCGACTTTACCTTGATGGGCCGGAAGTTCAGCGGTCTCAACGGCGGACCATACTTCAAGTTCAATGAAGCAGTTTCATTCACCATCCCGTGCGAGAACCAGGCAGAGGTGGAGCGCTACTGGAAGGCTCTCTCGGCGGTTCCCGAGTCCGAACAGTGTGGCTGGGTGAAGGACCGCTACGGTCTCTCGTGGCAGATTGTGCCGACGATGCTGTACCGGCTCCTTGCCGACCCGGACCGCGCCAAGGCCGGGCGCGTGATGGAAGCCATGCTCAAGATGAAGAAGCTCGACATCGCCGCGCTCGAGCGCGCGGCCCAAAGGGCGTAGCCGCTAGGAGGTCACTTGTGTTTGGCTCTCGCATCCATAAGCGCAAGCAGTTTGGTCGTAGTATTCCAATTGCGAATCGTCATGCTCTGATAAATGGGTAGTTGAATGACTCGGGTCAAATAGCTCTGACTGGCCTTCTTGAGACGTACGGTATCTCGCTGCTCCAGATGATGGAGCTGGCCGGGCGCGCTCTTGCCACCTTCAGCCGTAGCTACCTCATCCGTCTGGATCCACAGGGGCGGACAGTACCAGATGGAAGGTAGGGGCGCTCGCGCGCGTCGGGCGTTCGGGGGCCCGGGCATCGAACCACGCTGGACCCGCAGCGCCAAAGACGGCGTCGGCACCGCTTATGCGACCAGCAGCCGGCTCTGGTACACGCTCTCCCTCGGCATCATCACGGAAGCCTACTTCCCGACCATCGATCGGCCACAGCTGCGCGACCTGCAGTACCTGGTTACCGATGGTCACTCGTTCTTTCATGACGAGCGAAAAGACTTGGTGACGCGTCTGGATGCGCTGTCTGACCATGCGCTGGGGTTCTGCGTCACCAACAACGATCGCGAGGCACGGTACCAGATTCGCAAAGAGATTGTCGCCGACCCTCATCAGGCCTGTCTGCTGGTGCGTACGCGGCTGGACGGTGTGGCCGCAGTACTCCCGTCCCTCCAGCTGTATGTGCTGTGTGCCCCGCACCTGGAGGTCGGCGGGTGGGGGAACACCGCTGAGGTCATCACAGTGTCGGGCCACCGCCTGCTCATCGCACATAAAGGCACCACCTGGCTGGCATTGGGCGCGACCGCTCCCTTCGCGCGGTGCTCGTGTGGCTATGTGGGCACCAGTGACGGCTGGACCGACCTGCACGACAACCTGGAGCTAGATTGGGAGTTTGATTACGCTCCTGACGGCAACGTAGCGTTGACCGGTGAACTCGACCTGCGCCAGGGGCGGGAGTTCACTCTGGGGGTGGCGTTTGGTGACACCTTCCAGAGTGCCGTCACCACCCTGTTTCAGTCGCTCGGGCTTCCCTTTGCGCGCCAGCGCCGCCGATTCATCGAGCAGTGGAGCCGAGGATGCCGGCACCTCCTGCCCCTGGAACGTGTGTCGCAGGACGGCGGCCGACTCTACCACAGAAGTCAGAGCCTGCTGCTGGCCCACGAGGACAAGACGTACCCGGGGGCGATGATTGCGTCGCTGAGCATCCCCTGGGGAGACACGAAGGGGGATGAGGAACTCGGCGGCTATCATCTGGTCTGGACCCGCGACCTTGTCCACAGCGCCGGCGGGCTGCTGGCCGCGGGGAACACCGAGACACCGTTGCGTGCGCTGATTTATCTGGCGACCGCGCAGCGATCGGACGGTGGGTTCCACCAGAACTTCTGGCTGAACGGTGAGCCGTACTGGCACGGGGTGCAACTGGACGAGGTGGCCTTCCCGATCTTGCTCGCCTGGGGTCTCCACCGCCTGCAAGCACTACAGGACTTTGACCCCTACCCCATGGTGATGGAGGCGGCGGCGTATCTGATCCGCGAAGGACCGATCACGCCGCAGGAGCGGTGGGAGGAAGCCAGCGGCTACTCGCCATCGACGCTCGCGGTGTGTATCGCCGCGCTGACCTGTGCGGCGATGTACGCGCACCAGCGCGGTGATGACCGGGCGGCCGATTTCATTCAGGCGTACGCAGACTTCCTGGAACGCCACGTGGAATCCTGGACGGTCACGACCGCGGGCAGGCTGGTACCCGGGATCCCGCGGCATTTCATCCGCGTCCATCCGGTCGCCATGGGCGAGGTGCAACCTGATGAAGATCCCAATCGGGGGACGCTGCGATTAACCAATCAGCCGCCCGGTGCGCAGGCTGAGTTTCCCGCCAACGAGATCGTCGATGCGGGATTTCTGGAACTCGTGCGGTATGGGATCCGTGATCCACACGATCCGCTAGTCGTCGACTCCCTGCGTGTAATCGACGCGGTCCTGAAGGTCGGTACGCCCGTCGGCCCCTGCTGGCATCGCTACAATCATGATGGCTACGGCCAGCGACCCGACGGCGGACCATTTCAAGGGTGGGGGCAGGGGCGGGCCTGGCCGCTGCTGACGGGGGAACGGGGCCACTATGAATTGGCCGCAGGTGGTCCGGTCGAACCGTTCGTCCGGGCGCTCGAGGGATTCGCCCACGGGATTGGCTTGCTGCCGGAGCAAGTCTGGGACCAAGTAGACCGGCCCGACCGATATCTGTTTCTTGGCCGGCCCACCGGTGGGGCGTGCCCATTGATGTGGGTTCACGCCGAGTACATCAAACTTCTGCGGTCCATCCATGACGGGCAGGTCTTCGATTTCATTCCCGAGGTGGCCGACCGCTACCGGCGGCGCGACGCCGAACTGCTCGAAGTCTGGACGTTCAGCCGGCAGCCGCGAGTTGTGCCACCAGGGTCTACCTTGCGGATCATGGCGGCCAGTCCGTTCCGTTTGCGCTGGACCCGCGACGAATGGCGCACCCAAGAGGACACGCCGTCGACGCCCACGACGCTGGGACTGGCGTTCGTCGACATCGCCGTTCCCACAGCTCAGCAGGCTCCCTTGCGCTTCACCTTCTTCTGGCCGGGGCGAGCACAATGGGAAGGACGCGACTATCAGGTTGCACCTACTGGCGCGAGTTAGGTTGACGGCGGTGCTTCCAGAGCGAGCACGGCCTCGCGCGGGAAGCTCACGGTCAGGGCCTGCCCCCGCTGCGGGAGCGAGAGGCTGGGGTTATTGAATGTGTCCAGGGAGATGGCGTTATCCGTGAAGCGGACGCGGATCCGCACGATGGAGCCCAGGAAGTTCACGTCTTCGACCGTGCCCCGCATCCGGTTCCCATTCCCCGCCACCTCGCCAAGCGAGACGATTTCGGGGCGGAGGGCCACCGTGACCGCATCGCCCGTCCGCGCGCGCTCCAGCCCGCGCGAGGCGAAGACTTCCTGACCGTCGACCAGGATCTTGCCGTGCGCCGGGTCGGCCACCTGGCCGCGCAGGATGTTCAGCGTGCCGACGAACGACGCAACAAACGACGTGCGCGGGAAGTTGTAGATCTCGAACGGCGTCCCGATCTGCTCGACGCGGCCCTCGCTCATCACCACGATGCGGTCCGAGAGGGACAGCGCCTCCTCCTGATCGTGCGTGACGTAGATCGTCGTGATTCCCAGCTCCCGCTGGATCGAGCGGATCTCGAGCCGCAGCGATACGCGGATCTTCGCGTCCAGCGCCGAGAGCGGCTCGTCGAGGAGGAGTACCTGCGGCCGGATCGCCAGGGCCCGGGCCAGGGCCACGCGCTGCTGTTGTCCGCCTGACAGCTGGTAGGGGAAGCGGTTGCCGAGGGCAGGGAGCTTGATGAGGTGGAGCATCTCCTCCACGCGCTGGGTAATCTCGGCGGCAGGCTTCTTCGCCACCTTCAACCCGAACCCGACGTTCTGAGCGACCGTCATGTTTGGAAACAGCGCGTAGGACTGAAACACCATCCCGACGTTGCGCTGGTGCGGCGGCCGCTGGGTGATGTCCACCCCGTCCAGGCGGATCGCGCCGGACGACGGCGACTCGAACCCGGCGATGATGCGCAGCGTCGTCGTTTTCCCGCACCCGCTGGGGCCCAGGAACGACACGAATTCGCCGCGCGTCACCTCCAGGTGAACCTGCTCGACTGCGGTGGTCCGCGCGAATCGCTTCTGGAGATGATCGATCTCGAGAAAACTCATCAGATGCCAACCGCCCCGCGCGGGTCTTCGTTAGTGGGCACCGGCCACCTGCCCAGACGCGCCCCGCCCAAAGACCTGGATGAAGCCCATGCACGCCCACGTAATCGAAAAGCTGATAATCGATAGCGCTGCCGGTTCGTAGGCGCGGTTCGCGCCGATGAGCTGCAGGTAGGGGCCGAACGCCGGCCGGTCCAGCAGGCTCGCCATCGTAAACTCGCCGATGACGATGGCGAATGTCAGAAACGCGCCGCTCAGGACCGCGACCCGCACGTTGGGGAGAATGACCCGAAGCAGGATCGTCGACCACCCAGCCCCCAGACTCTGTGCGGCCTCCGTGAGCGTGCGGACATCAATGGCGCGCAACCCGTTGTCGACCGCGCGGTACATATACGGCAGGGCCAGCGTCACGTAGCTGAACATCAGCAGCAGGTCCGTCGTCCGCGCGGACCCCGTCAGCGGCAACGCCGAGGAGCTGTTGTAGATCCGCAGGTAGCCGAATACAAGCACGATGGCGGGAATCACCAGCGGCAGCAGCGTGATGAATTCTACCACCGGCCGCAATCTGGGCAGGCGCAGCTGGATCCAGTAGGCGGTCGGCAGCACGAGGAGGACCCCGACCGCAATGGTGGCCAGCGCCAGCACAGTCGAATAGGTCACCGTCGCGGCGAACCGCGGATCCGCGAGGACGATCCGGTACGCGGCCACGCTGTATACGCCGCGGAGCAGGCGGAGCGAAAACTCGAACGTCCCCAGCAGGGGGACGAAGAAGTACAGCACCCCGAACACAATGAGGAGCCACGATCCGAGGCGCCGGGGTTTCATCGCAGCCATCGCTCGCCGCGCCCGCGCAGCCAGATGTACGCCGCGTTTGACAAGCCGGTGATCAGAATCATCCCTAAGGCCAGCGCGTAGCCGAGGTTCTGATTGTGCAGCACATCTCCGCGAATCTGCGCGTACAGGACGATCGTGACGATGTTCAGCGAGCTCCCGGTCAGCGCGTAGGCCGTGGCCACGGCGCCAAAGGCGTTGGCGAAGAGGAGCAATGTCGCTCCCAGCAGCGGCGGCCACAAGACCGGCAGCGCGATATAGCGCCAGTACTCCCATGTGCTCGCGCCGAGGCTGGCCGACGCTTCGCGCCATTCCCGTCTGAGTCCGTCGATCGCCGGCGCCATGATCAGCACCATGAGCGGAATCTGGAAATACATGTATGTCAACGTCAAGCCCGCGAAACTCAAGAGGTTGAACCCCACGCTGTAGATGTTGAAGCCGAAGAGCTTGATCAGCAACGCCGTCGCGAGGCCCGTCCGTCCCAGCGTGGCGAGGAAGGCAAAGGCCAGCGGGACCCCCGCGAAGTTCGAGGCCACTCCTGAGAAGGTCATCAGCGTCGGCCGCACCCAACTCGGCAGGCCGCCCCCGATCGCCGCATAGGCGAGGGCGAAGCCGACGAGCGCACCGCCGATCGCCGACGCCGCGCTGACCTTGATGCTGATTAAATAGGAGCTCAGGATGGTCGGTTGGAACAGATCCAGCAGGTTGCGGAGAGTGAAGTGGCCGCCGGCGTCTTGAAAGCCGCCCACCACCAGCAGCCCGGTCGGCAAGATCAAGAACATGAGCGCAAAAGCGAAGAAGGGGACAACACCCAACCAGGCCCATGACACCCGGCCGACCCACGGCGGGGCAGTGGGAAACGGAGCAATGGCGGGGCTAGTCTCCTGTGCCATGAAGGGCTGTGCCGCCCTGTCCCTCCCCCGGTTGAACCGGAGGAGGGACAGGGTAAGATGCCGGACTAGATCACTTCACGTTCGCCCCGACGACGCTGTCCCACTGCTTCGTGATAATTTGCTTGGCCCGGTCCTGCTGTTCCAGCGACGGGAACAGCGCCTTGGAGTAGGCCACCGCGGGCGGGAGCTTGGCCAGCATGTCGGCCGGCACCTTGCGGCTGCTGGCCAGGTTATTGAAACGAATCGGATGGCAGTAGCCCTTCAGCCAGCCCAGCTGCCCTTCGTCTGAATACAGGTACTCCATCCACAACTTCGCGGCGTTCGGATGCGGCGCGTACGCGCTGATGGCCTGGACGTACACACCGGCCACGACGCCGCTCTCCGGCACGACAACTTCGACTCGGGGGTTCCCCTTCAAGGTGTCGCGATCGGCAAGCGCCAGGTAGTCCCAGCGGACGATAATCGGCGTGGCGCCCTGGGCGAGGGAGGCGACTTTGCCGATGACCGGAACAAAGTTGCCGCGTTTGTTCAGGTCGGCGAAGTACTTCAAGCCCGCATCGGCCGCCCCATCGACGTTCCCCCGCGCGGCCGACAAGCCCGACGCGAACACCCCTTGAATCGCCTGGTTCGACGCGCGCGGATCGCCCGCCAGGGCGACCGCATTCTTATACTCCGGCCTGAGCAGCTCCGGCCAGTCGCGTGGGAAGATGGTGACCATGTCGGCGTTAATCTCGAACGACAGCACACCGTAATAATCGCCGTACCAGTATCCCTCCGCGTCTTTTGCTTCGTTCGGGATGGTGTTCCACGTGGACACCTTGTAAGACTGGAGCAACCCGTCCTTTTTCGCCGCCGGGCCGAACCCCAGCCCAACGTCTATCACGTCCGGGGCCTGAGGCCCCATGTTGCCCTTGTTCGCCTTGATGGCCTCGACCTCGTCACCCGAGCCGGCGTCCGGATTGAGCTCATTCACCCTCAGCCCATACTTTTGTTTATAGCCGTTGATGACGTCGCCGTACCCGCACCAATCGTGCGGCAGCGCGATCACCGTGAGCTGACCTTCCTGCTTGGCTGCGGCGACGAGACGGTCCAGCCCTGTTTGTCCGGCCGCAACTGAGACGAACGTCAGTACGACCAGCGCAGCGAGCGAGAAAAGGCGTAGCCAGTTGTGCTTCTGCCACATACGATCCCCCCCTGATTCGAATGCCTTCCTACCCGTCCGGGATGCTCAAAGAACTACCGTGTCGGGGACAGTAATTCCTTGTCGGGTTTACAATTGGTAGGACGCGGCGTCAATCAATGCGGCCATGCCTTTTGACCGCATGATGCCCCGCGCCAGGTCGCCGGGGGTCGTGCGCTGGTCCAACCGCCTCCACAGTGGCTCCAGAAAGCTCTCCTCGCTGCGCCCACGCTGGCGAAGCCCGCGCTCTGCGATGCGCAGGACCTCCTCCACGAAGCCCTTCACGGGCTCAGTGGCCCGCAGGCCTTGAACAATCGCCGCGCGTCTATACTGCCGCAGCGCAGCCCAGGGGTCGGTCACGGCATCCGCCAGGAAGCCCCGGAGCTCTCCCAGGGCTTCCACCCATCCCAACCCCAGGGCGGCTACGACAAGGGAAGCGTCGTGCGGCTGCTGGCAGGCCGGACGAATTTCCATTGTCGAGGTGTGAGCCCGCGGCCGGGCCGAGTTCCACGTGTAGTGCTCGTGCCAGAGGTAGGCGTCGATATCGGGACCGTGCCGGCGCAGGTATTCTGTAAAAGGCCGGTTGTACTCGCGGAAGCCACCGCCGCGCCGGAGAACGTAGCAGGGATAGTGGCAGATGTACGCGACGAATTCCTCCACGGACACGAATGCCCGGGGTGTCATGCCCGCGCGGTCCGCCCCGAGCGCGCCCAGCAACCCTTCGCGCCCTGAGAGATAATGGCCGGGCCGTCCCGCATACACGGACGAGTTCGCGGTCAAGGCGATCAACGGCGCGGACAGCAGATTCAACGTGTTGACGGCGTCCGCGATCTCCGCGCGTGTAATGTCGACATGCACCTGGTCCGACGCCGTCGTGGTGAAGTGCCACCAGGCCTCGCCGGCGGCCTGCGCCAGATATCGATAGCGCCGTTTCGGCGTCATCAACGCCGCAGAGGGCCGGGTGCGCGGTTGAATCCCGAATCCCAGCACTCGCATTCCCACCTCGTGCGCGACCTCTGCCACCTGCCGGAGCAGACGGTGGGTGCCCTCCGCGAGTTGCCAGAGATCTTCGTACGGTCCCAGGACCAGCTCCACGGTCGCGCGTCCCACTTCGACCTCAATCGTCCCGCCGGCGCCGGTCAGTGCGACGATCACCGTGCGCGTCTGTGGGTCGTCGTAGCGGGCCTCGAAGCCACCTTTCGCCAGCAGCGGTTCCCAGAGCCGGAAGACGTCTCCGGCCCGCCCGTCCGGATACACCAGGGGGAACTCCGCCTCCCGCCCGATCATCCGCAGCGGGCGAAGTGTCTCTCGGAAGCGGGCGGCGTATTGCCCTGCCAGGACGGCGACGGTGTCCTGCCGGCGCCCCATCAGAAGGAGGGATACTGCGAGGCCTGGGGGACGAGGAGGTCGCGGCGGTGGCTCGTGAGGTGTCCCTGCGCGTTGAGATGGAAGAGGTTCAGCTCCAAGTTCAAGATGTCATGCTGCAGCGCTTCGAAGGGATCGAGGCCCCGCAGCACGCCATGGAGCTGCTGAAGAAACGTCTGGTGGGACGAAATGAGAATCCGCCGCGCGCGGTGACGCTCCAGCAACTGGCGTAGGAAAGCGCGCGCCCGATCGTGCAGCACCGGGAACGGCTCGCCCCCCGGGGGGTTCAGCGAGTACCCCACGGTCCCGATCTGCAGGTATCGCACCTCCGGGAAGCGCGATTCGACCTGTGCCCGAGTCAGTCCCTCCATCCGCCCGAACGACCGCTCCGCCGCCAGCGGGTCGATCTCGATCGCCTCGCGGGGAAGTCCTGTCACGATCTCGGCCGTCTGGATCGCCCGCGCCAGCGGCGACGCGACGACGACATCGAGCGATGTCCCCGCAAAGCACTCGCGTGCCTCCTCGGCCTGACGGATCCCCTCCGGCAACAGCGGCACGTCCAGCGTCTGCCCGCTCACGCGTTTGTCCCGGTTGAGTTCCGTCACCCCGTGGCGCAGCGTGAACAGCAGCGTCTCTCCTGGGGCCAGGGGCGGGACTTCGATCATCGGGCCTGACTCATTTACGCCTTGATGCGGCTGTTCGTCGGATCGAAGCGCGGTTCGCGCTCGACGCGGGCGGGAATGCGCTGTCCATCCAGCTCGATCAACATCTCCGTGCCGGTAGCGGTGAGAGCGCTTGGCAGGTACGCGTAGGCGAGGCTCTCGTGCACGGTGTACCCGATCCCGCCGCTGGTCACACGCGAGACGATGCGCCCGTCGGCCAGCACCGGTTCGTTGCCCAGGGGATATGCCGCGGGATCGTTGAGGACCAGGCAGCACAGCTTCCGGGTGATCCCTGCCTCCCGCTGCTGCAGCAGCGCTTCTTTTCCCTGAAAATCTTTCCGGTCCGCCTTGACGCAGAAGCCCTGCCCGGCTTCGTACGGCGTGTAGTCTGGAGTGACGTCAGCGCTCCAGTACCGGTAGCCCTTTTCCAGCCGCAGCGAGTCGACGGCCCGGTACCCCACCGCCCGCAGGCCGCGGGGGGTGCCGGCTTCCCAGAGCGCATCCCACACGGCCAGCCCACTCGCGATGGGCATGTAGAGTTCCCAGCCCAGTTCCCCCACGTAGGTGACGCGAAGCGCCCGCACCCGAATTCCGGCGATCCCGATCTCGCGATAGGTCATGTAGGGGAAGGCGCCGTTGGAGACGTCGTCAGCGCTGACCTCCGCCAGGATCTCCCGCGCCCGCGGTCCCCACAGGCCGATGCACGCCAGGTCGGTGGTGACGTCGCGTGCCGCCACCGAGCCGTCAGTGGGTAGGTGACGGCGGATCCAGGTGAAGTCGTGCACGCCAAACGCGCTGCCTGTGACGATGAAGAAGAGGTCAGGCGCCAGCCGGGTGATGGTGAGGTCACACTCCACCCCGCCGCGGGGGTTCAGCATCTGGGTGTAGGTCACCGCGCCCACCGGCTTGTCGAGATCGTTGTCGGTCAGCCACTGCAGGGCTCCGAGCGCCCCCCGTCCCTGCACCTCGAACTTGCTGAACGAGCAGAAATCAAAGATCCCGGCGTTGGTGCGCGTCGCGGCGTGTTCTGCGGGGATCGCCGGCGACCAGTTGTGCCGGACCCACCCTGTGGGAGTTGGACCGGGGGAATCCGCGACCTCGTTGACCTTACACCAGTTGGGCCGTTCCCATCCCGCCTTCTCCCCGAAGACCGCTCCCAGGGTCACCAGGCGCGGGTACGGCGGGCTGGTACGGAGGGGACGGGCTGATTCGAACTCCTCCAAGGGCAGGTGGACGGTGTAGTTGCGCGCGTAGACCTCCACGGCTCTGGTGGTAGCGTACACGCGGTCGGCGAATTGCGAGCCGAATCGCCGGATATCGGCCCTCCACAGGTCCAGGCTGGGACGTCCTTCGATGATCCACTCCGCCATCGCCTTGCCCACGCCGCCGGCGGCGGCGATCCCCGGCGTTCCCCCCGCGATGTAGAACCCGCGCACCTCTGCCGACTCGCCCAGGAGGAAGTCCCCATCGGGGGTGAAGACCTCAGGGCCGATCATCAATTTGCGAATGCCCACGTCGTTGAGCGCGGGGATGCGGATGGCCGCGCTGCGCGCCAGCGGCTCGAAGTGGTCCCAGTTCGGCACCATGGCGGCCGGGGTCAAACCGGCCGGGATAGGCTCCGGACCGCAGCGGATCGGATTCCCTTCGTACCCGCCCACCAGCAGGCCGCCGACTTCTTCGCGGCCATAGATGCGCAGGTCCTGATCGCGAAAGGTGGGCAGGTCGCGCGGCACGCCGAACGGCACCGTCATCATGTACTGGTGCTCGATGGGCACAATGGGGATGGCCACACCAATCGTGCGGCCGACGTGCCAGGACCAGACCCCTGCGGCGCTGACCACCACCGGGGTGCGAATCGTGCCGTGCGTCGTTGCCACGGCGTGCACCCGGCCGTCGCGCACGTCGATGCCGGTCACATCCGTCTGCGTCTGGAATTCGCATCCGCGGCTGCGCGCGCCGTTTGCCAGCGCGTATGCGAGCCCGCTGGGGTCGATGCGGCCATCGCTGGGGATGTAGGCGCCGCCCACGAGATCGCGGTCGACGATGATGGGACACAATGCCTTGGCCTCGCGGGGTGTGAGGAGTTCTACTTCCAGGCCAAAGGCCTTCGCCTGGGCGACCAGCCGGCGGATCTCTTCCATGCGCAAGGGACTGCTGGCCAGGCGGAGGCTTCCCACCTGCCGCCAGTCCGGATCGAGCCCTGTTTCCTGCCGCAGGCGACTATAAAGCTCGACGCTGTACATGATCATCCGGGTCAGATTGTGGGTGCCGCGCAGCTGGCCGATGAGCCCGGCGGCGCGGTGGGTGGACCCCCCGGTCAATTCTCCCCGCTCCACCACGACGATGTCCCGCCATCCCATGAGGGTGAGATGGTAGGCGATGCTGCATCCGGCCACGCCTCCGCCGATGATGACTGCCTGGGCGTCTTCACGCATGATGCATCGGATTCGCGACGCCATAGGGAGCACTCCTGTCCGGCCCGAACCGCGCGGGGAGTAGGGGGGCATCATCCGGGAGGCGAAACGTGGCTGACGTGGATCGTTCCTCGCCACGCGCCGACATCATTGAAGAAGCACGACGTGTCACCGCGGCCTCGCACGAGGAGGGGGTCGCGCTCAAGCTGACCGGCGGGCTAGGAATCTATTTTCACGCTCCCAGCGCCCGCGAGCCGCCTCTACGACGGGAGTATCAGGA
>VBAI01000050.1 GCA_005882295.1 Candidatus Segetimicrobium genomatis
CTTCCCGGCGCGGATCCGCTACACGTCGGTGTCGGTACCGTACCACATCGGCAATGGCTGGGGCGGCGGGCTTGTGCCATTCATCACCTCGGCGGCCTACGCGTCCACGCACAGCCTCTCCTCGGCGCTGGTGTACCCGATCGTCGTCCCCGCGGTGGCGTTCGTGATTTCGCTGTTCCTCATGCCACAGACGCACACGCGGACCATGTGGGGGGAACGGGTGCCGGCGCCGGCGATGGGAGGCAAGCGTTAGTTCGAGCTGCACCCATATCGATTGGCAAGCGCAGGCGGGGCCCCGGGGCATGTGACCCGGGGCCTCTTGCTCCCCTGTGAACGGCTACCTATAATGGGACCAAACATTCCTTGCGAAAAACCTCATCCCTGGCGCTCAATCTCGCAATCAACCGTAACTTGACGGGCCTTGGCGTACGAATTTCGCACCTGGAGGTGCACCCGTGAAGGTCCTCTACATCCTGCCGGGTAGCCTGTCTCGCACTGATCTGGGTACGAGAGAGATCGACCGGCGCCGTGCCGTTCTGCAGCGCCTGGCCGCGCCGGGCACCGAGGTGGACATTGTGGATGTGCCCGACGGCCCTAGTTCTATCGAATCTGCTTACGAGGAGTATCTGTCGGTTCCGGGGACGCTCGTCCACGTGCAAGCGGCCGCCCGGGCCGGCTACGCCGGAGCCATCATCGGCTGCTTCGGCGATCCCGGACTGGATGCCGCGCGCGAGCTGGTGGAGATGCCCGTGGTGGGCCCCGCCGAAGCGTCGATGCTGATGGCGTGTACGCTGGGCCACCGATTCTCGGTGATCACCGTGCTGGAGTCGGTCGTGCCGTCCATGCGCCACCTGGCACACCGCGTCGGCGTCAGCGAAAAACTTGCCTCGGTGCGCGCGGTCGACATCCCCGTACTGGAGCTGGCGAAAAATCGCGAGCGCAGCATCTCGCGCATGATCGAGCTGGGCCGGCGCGCGGTCGGCGAAGATGGCGCGGACACGCTGGCGCTGGGATGCATGAGCATGGGTTTTCTGGAGGCGCACCAGACGATTGCCGCGGACGTGGGCGTGCCGGTCGTCAACCCGGTGTACGCCGCGCTGAAGATGCTCGAGGCGCTGATCGGCGCGGGCCTGGCGCACAGCAAACGCGCATACCCAATCCCGCCCAAAATGGCTGCATTTCAGGTGGCATCGAGATAATTGCAGGCGCGACGCGCAGGATAAGGCTCCGCGCGGACGTTACGAGGGGGAGGGGACAGATGATACGCATCTTAGTCCGGATTGCTGTGGCCGTCGTCGTCCTGACGTTGACAGCGGGCGCTGTCGCGGTGGGGCAGACGCAAGACCGCCGCGTCCGGGAGTTGATCCTGCTGACCAGACCGCAGGCCGTGGATCCGCAGGAGTTTGAGATGGCCAGGTTGCTGGCCCCGGAGTTTGAGAAGCTGGGGCTCAAAGTCACGGTGCGGGTCATGCCGTGGGAGCAGCTGGCCGACTACGTCTGGTACAGCCGTGACAAGTGGGATATGACGATGTGGCAGATGGTGGGCCGGGCGGAACGGTCGGATCCGGACGAGTTCACCTTCAACCTCTTCCACGCGTCGACGGCTGAGAAAGGGTACAACTTCGTTGGCTACGTCAATTCCACGTATAACGGAATTGCCGAAGCGCAGCGCATCAAGACCGACCTGAAGGTGCGCCGGCAGTTGATCTTCGAAGCGCAGAAGATCATCGCCCGGGACGTTCCCTATGTGTTCCTGGTGTTCCCGCAGAGCAGCTACGCCTACAACAACACCGTCTGGGATCCCAAGAGCGTCGTGGAGCAGAAGGGCATCGGCCTGAAAAACTTCTGGACATTCGATGCGGCCACGCCCAGGGGCACCCAGAAGGACTTCGTCCTCAACACCGCCGATCCGGTGCAGGCGATCAACCCGCTGTTTATCAGCGGGTCGACCGACTCCTGGATCACTGAACTGATCTGGGACCGGCTGCTCCGTGTGGGGCCCGACGGTCTGCCCCGGCCATGGGCGGCGGAAAAGGTGGAGTGGGTGGATAGCGTGACGCTGGACGTCACGTTGCGGCGGGGCATGAAGTTTCACGACGGCCACCCGGTGACGGCGGACGACGTCATCTTCTCGTTCACGGCCCCGATGGGCGATGAAGTGCCGATGTACAAGCCGTTCGTGAGAGTCATCGACAAGATCGAGAAGCGCTCCGACACGGTGATTCGCTTCACCCTGAAGGATCCGTACGCGCCGTTTCTGACGAGCAGCCTGGCGAAGGTGAATATCATTCCCAAGCACATCTGGGAGCCGGTGCTCGCGGATCTGGCGAAGAAGCCGGAGAATGCGGAATCCTACCAGGAACAGGTGCCGGTCGGCTCGGGACCGTACAAGTTCGTGCAGTGGAAGAAAGCTGAAGAGGTGGTCCTGGAGGCCAACCCCGATCACTTTGCGGCCCCGAAAGCCCGGCGGTGGGTGCTGCGGATCATCCCCAACGTCGAAGCCGCGCTGGGTGGGCTGCGCAACGGCGAGTTGAACTTCCTGTCGGTCTACGGGGGGGATCCGCAGATCCTCGACCAGCTGGCCAAGCAGACCCCCTCCATCACCGTCGTCTCCACGATGGACATCGGGATGCGCTTCCTGGCCTTCAACCTGCGCCGCCCGCCGTATGATGACCTGGCCGTACGGCAGGCGCTGAACATGGCGGCCAACAAGAAGGCCATCCGCTCGGTGGTCTTTAAGGGGTACGCCACCGTCGCCGATTCGTTTGTCTCACCGGCGCTCGAGTACTGGCACAACGCCGAAGTGCCGAAGCTGAACTACAACATCAAAGCGGCGCGCGACGTGCTGGCCAAGGCCGGCTATGAATGGGACGCCGACGGCCGGCTGCTGTACCCTAAGGGCAAGGTCGAAACGCTCGTCGGAAAGTAAGGGATACGCGTGCAGGCGGGAGGGACCTCCTCCCGCCTGCTCTTGCGTCACTGACTCATGCCCACCCGCTTCTCGTTTCTGGCGAGCCGCTTGAGCCAGACGGTGCTTGTGCTGTGGGTCGTCGCGACCCTGCTGTTCCTCATTTTCCGGCTGATGCCGGGCAACCCCCTGGTCGCCTACATCGATCCGAACTTCACCGCGGAGGTGCAGCAGGCACTCCTGCGCCAGTTTGGCCTGGACCAGCCGCTGCACGTGCAGTACGCCGTCTTCCTGTCAAATCTGGTGCGTGGAGAGTTCGGCCGCTCCTTCTTCAGCCGCGAGCCGGTGAGTCAGGTGATGTGGCAGGTGTTGCCGAACACCCTCGTCCTCACGCTGTCCGCGCTCCTGCTGGCGTACGCGGTGGGGGTCGTGGGCGGCGCGCTCCTGGCGGCGCGGCGGGGAACGTGGGCGGAAGCGTGGGGCATCCCGGCCGTGCTGGCCACGCGCGCGGCCCCGGAATTCTGGGTCGGCATGCTGGCGCTGGCGGTGTTCAGTTTCACGCTGAACTGGTTTCCCTCGTCCGGCGCGACGAGCCCGGGCAGTGCGTACTCTACCTGGTGGGCCCAGGTGGCCTCGTGGGATTTCCTGCGCCACCTCACGCTCCCCGCGTTGACGCTCGCCCTGTACCTGCAGGGACTGCCCACGCTGCTGATGCGGAGCACGATGCTGGAGGTGATGGACGAAGATTTCATTACCTTCTGCCGGATGCGGGGGTTGCCGGAGCGCACCATCCTGCTGCGTCACGCGGCCCGCAACGCGCTGCTGCCGGTGGTGACCGCGTTTGCGCTGGGGATCGGGTATTCGATCGGCGGCAACGTCATCATTGAGACCGTCTTCAGCTGGCCTGGGCTGGGCCGGACGCTGGTGCGCGCGGTGGCGGCCAAAGACTACCCTGTGGCCCAGGCGGCGTTCTTCCTCATCGCCGTCGTCATGATCGTCATGAACTTTGTGGCCGATCTGCTGTACTCGCTGCTGGACCCGCGGGTGAGCCATGAGCGGCAGTGAGCGTGCCGCCGCCCTTCCGCAGTGGACCCGCGCTGCAGCGACATGGCGCGACGCGCTGCTGGTCACCTGGGCGGTGGCCCGCCGTGACCGGTTTGCGCTGGCCGGGCTCATCATCTACGCGGTGCTCCTGGCGGTGGCCCTGGCCGCGCCGGCCCTGGCGCCCTACAACCCGCTGGATCTCAACTATCGGCCTGACGGCGATGTCGCGGCCAACGAGGCCCCGTCACTCTCCCACTGGCTGGGCACCACAAATCTAGGCCGGGATGTCTTTTCGCAGGTGCTGTTCGGGACGCGGGTCGCGCTGGTCGTCGGGTTCGTGGCGGCGTTCGGCGTCGTGGTCCTCGGCACGCTGGTGGGCCTGGTCGCAGGCTACTACAGCGGATGGGTGGATACGATCTTGATGCGCCTGGCCGACGTGGCCTTCGGGATTCCCTTTCTGCCGATGGCCATCGTGCTGGTAGCGTTTCTGGGCCCCAGCATCTGGAACACGGTCCTGGTGATGACCTTGCTGCTGTGGCGTGACACCGGGCGGGTGATCCGCGCGCAGGTCCTGTCGCTGCGCACCCGGTCGTACGTGGAAGCTGCCCGGGTGCTGGGCGCCAGCCACGTCCGCACGATGTTCGTGCACATCGCGCCCAACGTGCTT
Organism: Candidatus Segetimicrobium genomatis; assembly: GCA_005882295.1. Taxonomy (GTDB): domain Bacteria; phylum Sysuimicrobiota; class Sysuimicrobiia; order Sysuimicrobiales; family Kaftiobacteriaceae; genus Telluricultor. Next base: position 4,620 of record VBAI01000050.1, read on the forward strand.
CCATTGTCTTTCCTGTATGGCTCACTGGCCGTCGGGTGGGCGATTCTGACCGAGGCCAGCATCAGCTTTCTGGGATTCGGCGATCCCAACGTCATCTCGTGGGGATTCATGCTGCAGGATGCCTATAACTCGCAGGCCATGGCCCGGCATGCGTTTTACTGGTTCGTGCCCCCCGGCCTGTGCATCATGCTGGCGGTGATGGCCGGATTCTTCATCGGCCGCGGCTACGAGGAACTGTTGTTCCCGCGGCTGCGGCGGCGATAGCGTCGATGCCGCTGCTAGAGATTGAGAACCTGACGGTTCAGTACCATACGCTGCACGGTGCGGTGCAGGCCGTGCGGGGCGTGACGCTGTCGATCGAACGGGGCCGGGCCCTGGGGCTGGTCGGCGAGAGCGGCTGCGGGAAGACCACGCTGGCGCGGGCGCTGATCAATGTGCTGGCTCGCAACGCCGCGATCACCGGCGGCGCGGTGCGTTTCGATGGCGTCGACCTCCTGCAGTTGTCCGGCGGCGCGCTGAACGACTACCGCTGGCGGCGCATCGGTCTGGTCCCGCAGGCGGCGATGGACAGCCTCGATCCGGTGTACCGGGTTGGCGACCAGCTCGTTGAAACGATGCGCCTGCGGGGCGGCCTCACACCTGCGCAGGCGCGGGAGCGCGCCGCGCGCCTGTTTGCGCTGGTGGGGCTGGAGCCCACGCGCCTGCGTCTCTACCCGCACGAGCTGTCCGGCGGGATGAAGCAGCGCGTAGTCATCGCCATGGCCCTGGCGCTCCAGCCGAAGCTGGTGATTGCCGACGAACCGGTGACCGCGCTGGACGTCATCGTGCAGCATCAGGTGCTCCGCACGATGCGCGAACTGCAGGAGACCCTGTCGCTCAGCCTGCTGCTCATCACCCACGACATCTCGGTCGTGGCGGACCTCTGCGACGATGTCGCCGTGATGTACGCCGGGCGGATCGTGGAGACCGGGAGCGTGCGGGAGGTCTTTGCGGCCCCGCAGCATCCCTACACGATGGGCCTGCGCAACGCGTTTCCCAGCCTGCGGGCGAGCTCCGCGCGCCTGGTGCCGATCGAAGGGTATCCACCGGACCTGGCCTCGCCCCCCAACGGATGCGCGTTTGCTCCCAGGTGCCCGTTTGCCGTGCAGCGGTGCTGGGGCGACGATCCGGTGCTGATGCCCACCGGCGGCGGTCGTCTTGCCGCCTGCCACCGGGCCATGGAGGCGGATGTGCTGCGGATCCAGGCCCCGCAGGCGTTTGCCCGCCTCGAGGCCACAGGATCCCAGGCGGTCGAGGGCGGGGCGCCCGGCGGAGGGATCCCGTGAGTCAGTTGCTCGAAGTCACCGACCTGCGGAAAGAGTACCCGCTGCAGTCCGGCATGTTGAGCGCGGTGATGGGGGCCAGGCGTGTCGTGCACGCGGTCAACGGCGTCTCCTTCGCCCTGGAGGAAGGCGGCAGCCTGGGGCTGGCCGGGGAGAGCGGGTGCGGCAAAACCACGACCGCGAAGCTGATCCTCAGATTGCTGCGGCCGAGTGGCGGCAGCATCCGCTTCGCCGGGCGCGACGTGGCCGGCTTGGAGGGACTGGACCTGCTGGCGTACCGGCGGCAGGTGCAGTTTGTGTTCCAGAATCCGTACGAGGCGCTGAACCCACGGTTTACGATCCTGCGGTCGCTGCTGGAGCCGCTGATCATCCACGACATCGGCCGCTCTCTCACCGAACGCGTGGAACGCGTGGCCATGGCGCTGGACCGCGTCCACCTCACTCCAGTGGAGACATTCTTCCCGAAGTATCCGCACCAGCTCAGCGGCGGGCAGTTGCAACGGGTGGTCATCGCGCGGGCGCTGCTGGTGGACCCCCTGCTGCTGGTGGCCGACGAGCCCGTCTCGATGCTGGACGTCAGCATCCGCGCCGGCGTGCTCAACCTGATGCGCGACCTCAGCCGCGAGCGCAAACTCACCACGATCTACATCTCGCATGATCTCGCCCTGATCCGGTACATGTGCAGCGTCGCCGCGGTGATGTATCTGGGCACGATTTGCGAGATCGGGCCCACGGCGGAGGTCATCGAGCACCCGCGTCATCCCTACACCCAGGCGCTGGTCTCCGCGGTGCCGGATCCTGATCCGGCGCAGCCGCGCCGGCCGGTGGAGATCGCCGACACCGTGCCGACGCCGTTTCAGCTGCCTGTGGGGTGCCCGTTTGCCGACCGCTGCCCGCAGGTGATGGAGGTCTGCCGCCGGGTCCGTCCCGCGCTGTTGCCGGAGGCCGCTGGCGTGCATGTCGCCTGTCATCTGTATCCCGCCGGTACCAGGGAGGCGCATTGATGCGACAACCCGGCACGCTGGATCCGCTGGACATCGAGATCATCCGCCTGCTGCAGAAAGACGGCCGGCTGCCCTACAGCGCAATCGCCGAGCGGTTCGACATCGCCGAGGGTACGGTCCGCAAGCGCGTGACGCGGCTGATGTCGGAAGGGTACTTCCGCATCGTAGGGGTGGCCAGCCCGTTCAAAGTTGGGATGGACGTCGTCGCCATCATCGGGCTGAATGTGGCCCGGCAGCAGATGGCCCGCTCTCGCGCGCACCTGCAGCGGTTGGAACCCGTGCGGTACATCGGGATCACCACCGGCACGTTCGACTACATCATCGAAGTGGTGCTGCCGTCGATGCAGGCCCTGCTGCACTTTCTCATGTCTGATCTGGCCCGCGTGCCCGGGTTGAGCCATACCGAGACGTCGTTGGTGCTGGACATTCCCAAGCAGAGCTACGATTGGTTGCCGGCCGCGCTGGCCAGACCCCGCGCGATCGGGAGCGAGGCGCGGCCGTCGCGCCACAAAGGGGGACGATGAGGTGACGTACATTGATCCCAACGAAGCCACGCTGCGAGAGGCGGTCTCGCTGGAGGAGCCCCGGGCCTTGATCCACCGCTTCTCGACCCTGGTGCGTGAGTCCGGCAGTGAGGATGAGTGGGCGGCGGCGCGCGAGATCGCGGGCCGCCTGGCCACATGGGGTGTGCCCCACACCGTGCA
>VBAI01000051.1 GCA_005882295.1 Candidatus Segetimicrobium genomatis
CCCTGCAGCAGCGCGGCGCGGCGGCCATCATCTTCACGCATCCCGGTCAGGCCATTCACGAGATGATCTGCACGACGATCTGGGGTGCCCCTGACCTGGACAGCCTCCCGCGCAAACCCGGCGTGGCGGTGGTGAGCGTAAACCGTCCCGACGGCGAGGCGCTGGTGGGGATGGCGAGGAACGGCGGGCTGGACGTCGCGCTGCACACGCGGCTGCGCGAGGGGTGGATGCGCTGCCCGGTGGTGGTGGCGGAGATCCCCGGCACGGATGAACCCGACGTCTTCTTGCTGGCCCACGGTCATCTCGACTCCTGGCACGTCGGCATCGGCGACAACGCCACCGGGGACGCGACGCTGCTGGAACTGGCCCGGATTTTCTG
>VBAI01000052.1 GCA_005882295.1 Candidatus Segetimicrobium genomatis
TCCGCGTCGACGCAAAACATGCCTGCGGCCGGCGCCATCTGCGCAGCCCTGAAACGGCGGCGTCCCGACTTGTCAATGATTCTTGTGGGAGGACACGTCGCTGCGCTGCCTGAGCAGACGCTCGGTGAAGAGCACGCGGATTTCGTCTGTAGCGGGGAGGGGCCCTACACCATCCTTGAGCTTCTGGAAGTCCTGAAGGCCGGCGAGGCCGACTATGGGAGGGTGCGTGGGCTAGTGTACCGCGACGGGGATGCGACGGTGGCAACGCCTCCGGCCCCCCTCGTCATGGACCTCGACCACGGAATGCCCGGGCTGGCCTGGGACCTGCTGCCGGTCGAAAAGTACAGGGCCCACAATTGGCACTGTTTCGGACATCCTGGGCGGCAGCCCTATGTTTCGCTGTACACAACGCTTGGGTGCCCCTACCACTGCAGTTTCTGCTGCATCCAGGCCCCTTTCAAGAGCGGAGAAGCGATGCTGGGCTTGAAGGAGACCGTCAACAGTTATCGATTCTGGAGTCCTCAGGTCATTGCTGATCAACTCGAGCTCCTCGTGCAGCGGTATGGAGTGCGGCACGTGAAAATTGCCGATGAGATGTTCGTCTTGAATATGAAGCACGTGAACGGGATCTGCGATTTGCTCATCGAGCGGGGCCTGGAGCTCAACATTTGGGCATATGCGCGAGTCGACACGGTGCGCGGGGACGAGACGATCGAGAAACTCAAGCGCGCAGGGTTCAACTGGCTTGCGTTCGGCATCGAGTCGGCGAGCGAGCGCGTGCGCAAGGATGTGGACAAAGGATTTAAGCAAGATCTTATCTTTGAGACCGTTGAGCGGGTGCGGGCAGTGGGCATCAACGTGATCGCAAACTTCATCTTCGGACTCCCGGAAGACGACCTGCAGTCCATGCAGGATACGCTGGACATGGCCCTGGAGCTCAACTGTGAGTTCGCCAATTTCTACTGTGCCATGGCCTATCCGGGATCCCGATTATACGATCAGGCTGTGAAAGAAGGGTGGCCGCTTCCCACACGGTGGTCTGGATACTCCCAACACGCTGTTGACACGCTCCCTCTGCCCACAAAGTATTTGTCCGCCGCAGAGGTTTTACGCTTCCGCGACCATGCCTTTCAAGTGTACTTCACCAGCCCCAGATACCTCGGGATGGTCGAGCGAAAGTTTGGCGTCGAGACAGTGGAGCATATTCGGTCAATGGCTTCGCAACAGCTCGTCAGGGAACACGTGGTTGCCATGTAACAGGCCAGCAGAAATGCGGGTTGCAGTTTATTACAGCAACTCTGATATCCGGATTGAGGACCGGCCAGTTCCTAGGATCGGCCCCGGCGAGGCACTCGTGCGTGTGCAGTTCAGCGGCATTTGTGGAAGCGATGTGATGGAGTGGTACCGACGACCTCGAGCCCCCGTTGTGCTGGGTCACGAAATCGCGGGTAGCGTCCTCACCGTTGATGGCGTTTCGATTTGCAAGGTAGGGGACCGAGTGACGGCTGCGCACCATGTTCCGTGCAATAAATGCCCCCTGTGCATGCGCGGCCATCACACGATGTGTGATTTGCTTCACAAAACGAACTTTGACCCAGGAGGATTCGCGGAGTACATTCGGCTGTCCAAGGTTCATGTCGATCGCGGGGTGTTTGTGTTACCGGACACTGTCAGCGACGAAGAGGCCGTGTTCACGGAGCCACTTGCATGTGTCTTGCGTGGGCAGAGAATCGGAGGTCTTGAAGAGGGACAGAGTGTATTGGTTGTGGGGGCTGGGATCGCGGGACTCCTGCACGTGAAGCTAGCGCATTCCCTGGGCGCGGGGCCGATCTTCGCGACTGACATGCGAGACTATAGGATTCGCGCGGCGCGGAGTTTCGGAGCGGATGCTGCATGGCGAGCGGACCAGGACATATCAACGTGCATACGGGATGCTAATGACGGTCGCCTTGCCGATTTTGTGATTGTGTGCACGGGTGCCCCCGCTGCACTGACCAGGGCGCTCACAGCTGTGGCGCCAGGGGGGACCGTGCTATTCTTCGCGCCCTCGACGCCCGATACTCGTTTCACAGTTCCCTTTAACGATCTCTTCTGGCGAACAGATATCACCCTCAGGGCGAGCTATGGTGCCAGTCCCGCAGATTATGAATCTGCTCTTCAGCTCATCCAGACGGGCCGAGTTGTCGTCCGCGACATGGTGACACATCGCCTCGGCCTATCGGACGCGGCAGCCGGGTTCCGTATGGCTGCAGAGGCCGACGAGTCCATCAAAATACTTTTGGATCACCGTCTTTAGGTGGCCTGACGAATGGTGCGGATGCGCGCGATCAAGACGGTCTTATGGCCGGCCAACATGGCGACAATTTCGTGGCGGAGCGTCGCGTGGTTGCTGCGCAGGCCTCCCTTGTTGCGGTCGGCCGTGAGATCTTCAAGCAATCGTTGACCCCGTGCGACGAGCGGTGTTTCTAGATAGAGATGGGGTTCTAAATCGCGCGCTGATCCGCGATGGTCGGCCGTATTCGCCATCGGGGCTACGTGAAGTTGAGATTCTGTCAGGCGTCCCAGAGGCGTGCCAACGGCTGCGACGTGATGGTTTTCTTCTGGTCGTCGTCACGAACCAGCCCGAAGTAGCCCGTGGGCATTTGACGCGCCAGACTGTCGAGGAGATACATGGCCTCTTGCGCAGCCGCATTCCGCTTGACGATGTGCGGGTATGTTACCACGACGATCTGGATGGCTGTGACTGTCGTAAGCCCAGGCCAGGCATGCTGTTGGCCGCCGCGCGCGACTTGAACATCGATCTCAGTCGAAGTTTCGTTGTTGGAGACAGGTGGAGAGACATCGAGGCGGGCCGAAGGGCGGGTTGCAGAACGATCCTGATCGATCATGGATATCTCGAACTTCGCGCATCAGGCATGGATTTTAAGACGTGCTCGCTTCCATCAGCCGTGGAATGGATCCTGTCAGCGACTAGTAGGTAGACGGCTGGACGCAGTAGCGGGTCAAGGCTGCCAGCAATGAGATGTGAGACAGTTATCCTCCTAACTTACTACTACCGTCAGGAAGATCGCGATCACAGGATGCTTCGGCACATAATAGGAGCCTTTTGTCCCACTTATCTTCCCTTCGACCTGCATCTCTACGACCCGCTCAAGAGGATGTTCCGCAGGGTCATTGTCTATGACTTTCTCCGGCGAAGGGCTGAGTTGGGATTGAAAGCCATGAATGACGAAGTTCTCGCTCTGGTGAGAGAAGAGCGCCCTAAGTATGTTCTATGGACTTCCTTTTACGATGACATTCGAAACATAACCCTCGAGGCAATAAGAAAAGAAGGAGCTACAGTCGTCGGTTGGTTCTTTGACGATGAGTGGCGTTTCAGCTCATACTCAAAGTACTGGATTCCCTATCTCGATTACTGTGTGACTAACGCCATTTCGGTAGTGCCGAGGTATCGCCAGTTGGGAGCGCGGGTCATACAGACTGTACCTAATTCGGGGGTCACCGTTGACGTCGACTGGGCGCACCTGGAGGAAGGGTACGATCTAGCCTTTGTTGGTTCGACCAGGACCGCTGATCGAAGGCGATACCTTGATGAATTCCGTATCAACAACACGCCCGTCAACGTCTTTGGCGAGGGACACGGGGGGTACGTTCCCTTCGAACGGATGCTGGATATTTTCAGAACTAGCAGGATCAACCTGAATTTCTCAAAGGCCGGATCGTATCCGTGGGTACGCCAGATTAAGGGACGGGTATTTCAGGTGTGTTTGGCGGGCGGTTTTCTGCTCACGGAGTATTCTCTAGGTCTCGAGAAATACTTTGAGCCGGGCAAGGAAGTCGTTTCCTTCAATAGTCCCAGGGATATGATAAACAAAGCTCGCTATTATCTGAATCATGAGGCGGAGCGTCGGGCAATTGCACGGGCGGGATGGGAGCGAGCAAACATGGAATACTCGTCGTCTCGCATGGTAGCGAGAGTGTTCGAAGAAATTGAGGAGGACTTGGCTAGGAGGGTCAGAGGCAGCGACTCCGCTGCACGGCTGAAGATGACTATCCAGGCACGCAAGGTGTTTGCGAGATACCATCAAGACTGGGGCAGCGCGCGGATTCAGGAAGATGATAGGCGAAATTTCTGGGAGGATGATCTTGCGCTGGCGCTCTCGTACGTCCCGTGGAGTATTTTTGCGTGGCTCTACAGGGTTCTTGGCTTACTACCTTTGTCCGTGCGATTCTCCGTTTTCAGCAGGTTGCGTCGCCTTGAAAACAGGAGGTTGGGCATAACAGCGCTGCACTGGATCACCTTCAGGTCGTTCGTAAGGCGAATGATAGAAGGGTTCCTGAGGAAATCGCAATAGACTGACCGCTCTGCGCATCTTCGCGATGCGCGATGGTAAATGCTCAGAAAGAACAGCATGAGTTGAACCGGATCATCGATCTGCGCAAGACCTTGCACGACGATACATCCGCGTGGTGGAGCTCAGGACGCCCACATAGCGCTCAACGCCCGTTAGACCCGCATGCGATTGCTTTCATCACCGCCGTCAAGGACGAGACGCAGTACGGCGTCTGCCTGAAGTATCTCGACCCGCTGGAAATTCCGTCGGGACACACTGTCGAAAGGATTGCAGTCTTTGGCGGAGGTTCCATACCCGAGTGTTACCAACGAGCGATGGAAGCGTCGACGGCGCGCTACAAGATATA
>VBAI01000176.1 GCA_005882295.1 Candidatus Segetimicrobium genomatis
TCCACTGGCACATGTTCATGAACGCGTACGCGCGGGTTGTCGGGAAAGGCGCTGGAAGGGAGCCAGTGTCGCTCCCCGACATGGAACGGCAGATGCTCGTGGAGACCCTCACCAGCGGGTACTTTAATGCGCCCCTCAATTGGAAAGTGCCGGAGGAGCTGTCACTGCCGGAGATCGGTGAGCACCTCTGGCGTCGGTATTGCAGCTTACCGCCTGCTGAACGTGCGCGCCTCCTCACGACTGTCCTGCACGCGTCCTCGGTCACGCTTGAAAATCTTGAATCTCTGCCGCCGATATTCGGCCGTCGACATCCTGACGAACACCTCACACCCTTTCCGACCGTCGAGTTGCTCTATCAATCTCTTTACGCACCCGCGCTCATCATCACCGGGTGGTACGATTGGGGACTGGACGCGACGCTACGAACCTGGACCTTGCTCTCAACGTGCGCGGGTAGCACCGTGCGTGATCGGAGTCGGCTGCTGATCGCCCCGAGTGCCCACAACGCGCCCGGATATCATGAAGGTGCACCATTCGATGCAACTCTACGCAGAACATTTCGCGGCCTCGATAACATTGACCCTGGTACGCAAGCATGCGAAGCGACGGCGTTCCGCCTCCTCCTTTGCCTCGTGTCACCTACTACCTGATGGGTGCCGGGGAGTGGTGCGCGGCAGACGATTGGCCTCCTCCTCGAATGCAGGTCCGCGAACTCTTCCTTGCCGGGGGCGGTCGCCTGAGCGAAGTGCCGCCGGAGCGATCGCAGCCCGATACGTACGTCTTTGATCCGACCAATCCAACGCCGACCGTCGCCGGAAGCTATGTGTCCTCCGTCTATCGACCTGGCAGTGGGGATGTCAGCGGCATTCAGGCCCGGCCTGATGTTGTTGTCTACACCACCGAGCCGCTGGCGCGCCCTCTGGACGTCGTCGGCCCCCTTCGCTTTGTTCTGTATGCAAGCTCAACTGCACGGGACACTGATTTTGCCGTCCGCCTCTCGGATGTCTTTCCTGACGGCCGCGCAATTCAGCTACAGAACGGAATCATTCGCGCCAGGTATCGGGACCCTGATGGACCGGCAGAGCTGATTCAGCCCGACCGCGTCTACCGATTCGAGATCGATATGTGGGCAACGGCCAACCGCTTCCAGGCCGGCCACCGCTTGCGAGTTGATATCTCCTCTGCCGACTTCCCCCGCTTCGACCGAAATGCCAACCTTGGCGGCGTCGAGGGGCCGCCAGCATCAGCCCGACAGCGCATTTTTCACGATCCAGAGACGCCCTCGCACTTGCTGCTTCCCGTCCTGCCATAGCGTGAGGGAATGGTACTGGAGGGATTCTTGCGCCTCGCACCGAACGTGCTCGCACAATTGAGAGCCGTCCCAGTTCGAAACGGAAGGAGATGAAAGCTGTGAAGAGGATCTGGGTAGTCGCCGGCATCATCGTGACCGCACTCATCGTCGCGGCGACCGCCGGCCCGACCAGTGGTCTTGCGGCGGATGGCACGGTCAAAGTTGGTGTCATCGAGATGCTGACGGGCGGCAGCGCGTTCTACGGCAACGCCGTGCTTGAGGGGATCAAGGTCGCCGAGGCCGAGATCAACGCGTCCGGCGGGATCAACGGAAAGAAGGTCCAGCTCGCGATCACGGACAATGCGTCCGACAACGCGCAGGCGGCCGCGCTCAGCGCCCAGCTCGCGAGCGACAAGAGTATCCCGGTCGGAATTACGCCGACGTACCAGCCCAACTTCAACGCCGCGTGCGCGCGCGCGAATGCGGCGGGCTTCCCGATGGTGTCGGCTCAATCCGGCCCGCCCGACCCGAAGAACAATCCACGGGGCTGGTGCTGGACGATGACCACCGACCCGGTGGCCCAGGCGACGTACACGTTCCAGACGCTCAAGGCTAGGAAGGGGTGGCAGAAGTTTATGATGGTGTACGATCAGGACAACGGCTATGTGGCCTTCCAGCGTCCGAACATCCGGGAATCGGCGAAGGCCGCGGGAGTGGACTTGCAGGAGGTCGGCGTGGCCGCCGGGACGAGCGACTTCGGCCCGCAGATCACCCGGGCCAGGAATGCCAAGGCTGACGCGGTCTTCCCGTTCTTTACAATCGAGGACGCGGCGCGGTTCATGAAGCAGGCGCGGGAGCGAGGCCTCGCGACGCCGTGGTTCGATCCCGTCAGCCAGCTCACGTCCAAGCGGCTTCCGCAGCTGTCAGGCGGCGCCGCGACAGGCCTCCTCGCCTCCACGCCGCAGTCGGCAGACGATATCCCGTCGTTCAAGACGTTCCTGAGCTCCTATGCGAAGCTGAACGGCAAGGAACTCGACGATCCAACGTACACGGGGTTCGGCTACGACGCGCTGCGCCTGATCGCCATGGCCATGAAGGACGCCGGCACGACGACCGACCGCGCAGCCATCAAAGCACAGATCAATACGTACAAGACCCCATGCTTCTCGATCTGCTTCACAGGCCGGCAGGACATCGGTGCGTTCCTTGCCGGCAGGTTCTTTCTCGTCACGCTGTCGGCGGACAAGGGTTTCGTTCGTTTCTGAAGCAGACGCTGCTTGCCATTGAGGGTCTCACCCAGCGCTTCGGCGGTGTCGCGGCGCTCACCGATGTCTCGTTTTCGGTCGACGCCCACACCATCCAGGCGCTGATCGGCCCCAACGGCGCCGGCAAGACGACCCTGTTCAACGCGATCACGGGCTTCCTGCGACTCGACAGCGGCCGCGTGTCCTTCAAGGGCCGGCGCATCGACGGCATGACCCCGCAGCGCATCGCGCGGCTCGGGATGGTGCGGAGTTTTCAGAGCATCCGCATGTTCAAGGGGCTGACCGTGTACGAGTCCCTCCTCGTCTCACGGCCGCGCGAGCACCGCTGGTCAGTCCGCGCCTCGCAGGCCAAGGTCGGGCGCATGCTCGAACGCATGCGGCTGGCCGACGTCGCCGATCGCATCTGCAGCGACCTGCCGCTCCTCGCGCAGCGGCGGGTCGAAGTCGCCCGCGCGCTGATGACCGACCCCACGATGATCCTGCTGGACGAGCCGAGCGCCGGCGCGACCGTTCCGGAGCGCCATGCGCTCGTGGAGCTGATTGCCGAGCTCAAGGCCGCTGGAACGACCGTGATGGTGATCGAGCACAATGTCCCGTTCGTGATGCAGGTCAGCGATCGCATGGTCGTGCTCGACTTCGGGAAGAAAGTCGCGGATGGCACTCCGGTCGAGATCGCCGGAAACCCGATCGTGCGGGAGATCTACCTCGGTTCGAACGAGGAGCAGGGCGGTGCCTGACGGCCCCGCGGTCGCCGTCCGCGGTCTGGACGTGGCCTACGGCGCGATCCGGGCGGTTCAGGGTGTCGACATAGATGCTCCGCGTGGCCAGATCACTGCCCTGATTGGCTCGAATGGAGCTGGAAAGTCGTCCACCCTGAACGCGATCGCAGGCCTGGTGCCCGTCGCGGGGGGGAGCGTCGAGATCGGTGGGGTGGACGCGACCCGTCTGCCGGCGCACGTACGCGTCGTTGAGCGCGGCGTCGTGCTGATCCCGGAGGCGCGGGCCGCATTCTTAACGATGACGGTACGGGAGAACCTTGGGCTGGGAATGCGGGTGGGGCGCGAGCGTGAGGCCCGGGCGCAGAAGAGTGCCTTTACCCTAGCGGACGCGTTCCACCTTTTCCCGGTCCTCGAGGAACGCGCCGACAAGCGAGCGCAGTACCTCTCGGGCGGCGAGCTGAAGATGCTGGCCATCGCCCGGTCGCTCCTCATGCACCCGCAGGTGCTCTTGATCGATGAGCCGTCGATGGGCCTCGCCCCTCTGCTGGTGCGACAGATCTTCGCCGTGCTCCGCGGGATCCTGCGGGAGCACGACGTCTCCGTGCTGCTCGTCGAGCAGGACACGGCCGTTGCCCTCGAGCTGGCGAGTTCCGCGTATGTGATCGAGCAGGGACGCATCACGACGCACGCCCCCGCCTCAAAACTCCGGGGCGATGCCCGCCTCAAGGCGGCCTACCTAGGGGCGGACGCGGAGGAGCCATCTCCTTGACGGAGTTCCTGCAGTACGTGATCGACGGGCTCGGCAGCGGCACGCTCTACGTGCTCGTGGCAATCGGGTTCACGCTGGTGTTCGGCGTGATGGGGTTGATGAACGTCGCGCACGCTGACTTCTACATGCTGGCGGCGTTCGGACTATTCTTCCTCGGCGGCGCCGAGGGCCTCGGGTGGGGCGTCCTCGCAGCGACGATCTCCGTCCTGATCGGCTCGCTCCTCGTCGGGTTTGCAATGTTCCATCTCATCCTCAAGCGGCTGGACAAGGAGATCATGATCGCGTTCTTCGTCGCCACGCTTGGCGTCTCGTTCTTCCTGGAGAATCTTGTCGCCAAGCTCGCCGACTTCCGCGTCCGCTCAGTCCCCGCGCTCTTCACCACCCACACCTACGTGATCGAGGGACTCTACATCACGAACAGCGTCGTGGTGTCGCTGGCTGCGGCGCTCATCATCACGTTCGGCCTCCTCGCGTTCCTCAATTACACCGAGCCCGGACAGCTGCTCCGCGCAGTCGCGGAGAATGCGATGCTCGCCAAAGGGGTCGGCATCAACACCGGCGGGATGACGCTGCTTGCGGTCTTGATCGGCTCGTGTATCGCGGTGATCGGCGGCCTGCTGTATGCGAATACGACGTCAACGGCTGACCCGTTTGTCGCCAACACCGTCTCGCTGAAGATGTTTGCCGTCGCCATCGTGGCGGGGATTGGATCAGTCGGCGGCGCGCTCGTGGTCGGTCTCTTTCTGGGGATCGCGGAGTCGCTGACGTTGTGGGTCGGCGTTCGCGGCGGCTTCGACGGCTCCCAGTGGCAGAACGTGATTGGCCTCGTGCTGATGGTGGTCGTGCTCATGACCCGTCCGCACGGTCTGTTCGGCAAGTCCGAGCGGATCGGGTAACGAACGGGTGGACTTCTTCATCCCTGACAGCCTCACGATCACTTACGCGTGCGCATTCTCGCTGGTGACGCTGGGGCTGTACGTCACCATCTCGTCCGGCCAGTTCTCGGTCGCGCACGCGGCGCTGATGGGCGTCGGCGGGTACGCGGCGGGCATCGCCACCGTCAACTGGAGCCCGCCGTTCCCCGTCGCGCTGCTCGCGGGCGCAGCGGCGGGCGCCCTGCTCGGGCTGGCGATCGCGTTCGTGCTCCAGCGGACCTCGGGGATCCTGCTTGCGACCGTGACGATCGCGCTCGGGCAGGCCATCGCGCTCACCATCCAGAACGTCCCGTCTCTGGGAGGATCGCAAGGCTACACTGGCATTCCGATCCGCACGACCGTCTGGTGGGCGATCGCGCTCACGATTGTTGCGTTTGCGTTTATCCTCGGGCTTCTCCGCACGCGGATCGGGCTCGAGTTCCTCGCCGTCAGCCACGACGAGACGGTCTCAAAAGCCCTCGGGATCTCCATCCTCGCGACACGGCTGTGGGGATTCGGGCTCGGCGGACTCCTGGCCGGCCTCGGTGGCGGACTCATCGCCCATCAGAACGGCCTCATCCAACCGAGCGAGCTGTCGTTTGCGCAGGAGCCGAAGTTCTTCATCTATCTCGTGATCGGCGGATTCACCTCGCCGTGGGGCGCGCTCTTGGGGACGCTCGCGATGTATTACGTGCAGGAAGTCATTCTTCGCT
>VBAI01000166.1 GCA_005882295.1 Candidatus Segetimicrobium genomatis
TCACATCATCCTACCTGCTGCTGGTGGTGCTGGTGCTGGTCATCGTCACGGCGTACGTCACTCAGGCCCTGCACCGGTCGTATGTGAGCACCTATGCCTACGTGGTCGCTACTCAGGCAAAAGTGATCTCGCTGATGATGCGGGAGTATGCGGGCAAGCGGAACCTGGCGGAGCTGCAGCCGATGGCGCAGACGCTGAAGTGGCGCAAGGAAGCCATCATCGCGCTCATCGATGCCACGGGCCGCTCCACCGGTCCGGATGCGGCCGCCTCGCCCGAACTCGAGAAGGCCTTTGCTGGTGAAGAAAGCCAGGCCGTGCGATTTGACCCTGCCACCGGCGAAACCCGCGTCTTCGCCGCCGCGCCGATCCTGGGACCCGACAACCGCATCGCGGGCGTGGTGCAGGTCTCTGCGCCGGAAGCGTGGGTGTGGCGCCAGTTGCGGCGCATGGCGCCGGCGCTGGGGACCGCGAGCCTGCTCGGGTTGGTGGCGGCGTTTATCGTTGGGATGCGTCTGTCGCGGCGGATCACCCGTCCATTGGAGGAACTGGGCCACGCCGCGGAGCGCATCTCCACCGGCGATTTCGCCAGCCGTGCTCCCGTGGACGAAACGGCGGAGCTGGAGCGCCTGGGACGGACGTTCAACAGGATGACCGACCGTCTGCAGCAGACCATCGCCGAAATCACAACAGAGCGCAAGAAACTCGAAGCGATCGTGAGCGGCATGACGGACGCCGTGGTGGCCACCGACCGCCACGGCACGCTGATGCTCCTCAACCGCGCTGCCGCAGACCTGCTGCGCGCCGATCCCGCCGGGGCGCTGGGCCGGCCCGCCCGCGAGACGATCCAGGGCGATCGCCTGCCGGCCATGCTGGAGGATGCGACGGCGAGCGGCCGGATCACGGCAGAAGAGCTCCCCCCTGGTTCTGTGGGCGACCGCGTCGTCGAGGTTCACTGCGCCCCGTACCGGGATGACCAGGGCGAGGTCATCGGCGCCGTGGCCGTCCTGCGGGATGTGACGGAGCTGCGCCACAGCGAGCGGCTCCGGCGTGAACTCACCGCCAACGTGTCCCACGAGTTGCGCACTCCGCTGACCTCGATCAAGGGATTTACCGAGACGCTGCTGGATGGAGCCGTCAGAGACGAGGCGACCTCCCGCCGGTTCCTGACGATCATCAGCAGCGAGGCCGACCGCCTGGTGAAACTCGTGGACGATCTGCTAGATCTCTCCCAGCTGGAAAGCAAGCGCGTCACGCTGGATCTGCGACGGGTGAATGTGGCCGCGCTGGTCGCGCACACCGTCGACAAGCTGCAGCCGCTCGCCCAGGGCAGCGGGCTCCTCCTGGAACAAGCGGCGCCGCCAGAAGTCTGGGTCACCGCGGATCGCGACCGCCTGGAGCAGGTGCTCACCAACCTGATTGACAACGCGCTCAAGTACACGCCCACCGGCGGCCGCGTCGACGTGCGGGTCGCCCAGGCCGACCGTGAAGTGGAGATCTCCGTCTCGGATACCGGAAAAGGAATCGGACCGGCTGACCTGCCGCACGTCTTCGAGCGTTTCTACCGCGCCGACCGCTCGCGGACCCGTGGTTCTGGAGGCACAGGATTAGGCCTAGCCATTGCCAGGCACATCGTCGAAGCTCACGGCGGCCGGATCCGCGTCGACAGCCTGCTGGACGAGGGCACAACGTTCCTCTTCACCATCCCACAAAATGGGTAGGCGCGCAGTGCTGCTGTTCATCCCTCTGGTCGCCACCGCGCTCCTGGCGGCCGTTACTGACCGGCCCGCTGAGCCAGCTGTCCCGGCCTCTCAGATCGCGTTTGTCGCTCCATATGAGGGAACGCGGCAGATCTTTGTGGTGAACACCGACGGCACCGGCCTGCGGCCCCTGACCGGCCCCCCCGGCGACAGCGAGGGGCCGGCCTGGTCTCCGGACGGCCGCCGTCTGCTCTTTGTCCACAGCGAGGCGGGGACCACACAAGTTTACACCGCCAGCCCCAGTGGAGCGGAAACCAAGCAACTCACCGCTTCCCCTGGGACGCACGCAGAGGCGGCCTGGTCGCCGGACGGCCACCGTATCGCATTCATTACGCGCGTGGCGGGGTTCGGACGCGTCTCGCTGATGAATCCCGACGGCAGCGACCAGCGTCGTCTCAGCGCCCCGGACGCGTCCGCCTCTGCGCCGGCATGGTCGCCGGACGGAAGCCTGATCGCCTTCCTGGCGCGATCGGAAGCATCAGGCGCAGCGCTCTATCTGACGCGGACTGATAGCGGAGGTATCCGCAGGATTCCCACGCCGCCCACTGGCGTGATTCCGGGCGTGACCGAATTTGTCTGGCTCCGTGATGGGCAGCACATCGCCTATATGACCAGGGCGGGTCCCGCGCAGTCTGACATCTCCCTTGTCTCCCTCGATGGCGCGCCGCCCCGGTGGCTCGCGTTCGGGTATGCGCCGAACTGGTCCCCCGACGGCACGCGGGTGGCCTTCGTCGTGGCGCACGTGGGAGGAGGGCAGATCTACGTGCAGGACCTGGCCGCCAAGCGTTCCGTCTCCCTCACCGACCCCCAAGCGATCAGCCTGCGGCCGGTGTGGTCGCCGGATGGCGCCTGGATCGCCTTCCTATCTATTCACGGCTCTGATCTGGCGCTGTGGGTGATGCATCCCGATGGAAGCGGGCAGCGCCGGCTGGCACCGGCGGCTGGGAACCTGAGCGTCCTGCCCGTGATCTCATGGACACCGTCCCAGTGAGCAGGACTGGTTACCCGCCGAGGTAGGCCTTCCGCACTTCCGCGTTCGCCTGGAGCTCAGCGGCCGAGCCCGAGAGCGCAATCTCGCCGGTCTGGAGGACATAGCCGCGTTGAGCGATGTGCAGGGCCATGTACGCATTTTGTTCCACCAGGAGCACCGTGGTCCCAAGGCGGTTAATCCCGGTAATCGTCTCAAAGATCTGCTCGACCAGCACCGGTGCCAGTCCCATCGAGGGTTCGTCCAGCAGCAGCACCTTCGGCTGGGACATCAAAGCTCGGCCAATAGCCAGCATCTGTTGCTCCCCCCCGGACAGGGTGCCGGCCACCTGGCTGCGCCGTTCCTTCAGCCGGGGAAAGAGCGTGAACACGCGAGCCAGGTCCGTCTCCACGCCGTTGCGCTCCGCGCGAATGTACGCGCCCATGAGCAGGTTCTCGTGCACCGTGAGCTGGCCGAAGATCCGCCGGCCTTCCGGCACCTGCACCACGCCCTTGGCCACCACATCGTGGGCCGGGAGGGCGGCCAGGTCCTCGCCGGACAGTGTGATGCGACCCTGCTGAGGCCGCAGGAGGCCGCTGATTGTCTTTAGGGTCGTGCTCTTCCCCGCGCCGTTGGCCCCAATGAGGGTGACGATCTCGCCGGGATCCACGTGCAGCGTGATGCCCTTCAACGCATGGATCTGGCCGTAGTAGACGTGCAGATTGTCAACTTCTAAGAGGGCCATCGCCGTCGCTCAACCCACACAATCTACACGACCTACACAATCTACACAATGAGACCAACTCCCCTGGGGTTGCTTGTGATTGTGTAGGTTGTGTCGTTTGTGTAGGTTGTGTCGTTTCATGTCAGTGTGTCGCCTCCGTCCCGATGCGGCGCGTCCCCAGGTAGGCCTCGATGACGCGCGGGTCATTCTGCACATCCGTGGGCGTGCCCTCTGAGATTTTCGTGCCGTAATCGAGCACTGTCACCAGCTCGGAGATCCCCATGACCACGCGCATCTGATGCTCGATCAGGAGGATGGTAATCGCCAGTTCATCGCGCAACCGCCGGATGAACGCCATCATCTCCATCGTCTCGCGCGGGTTCATCCCCGCGGTCGGCTCATCCAGCAGCAGGAGTTTGGGCCTGGTGGCCAGCGCGCGCGCGATTTCCAGCCGGCGCTGATCGCCGTAGGGCAGGTTCTTGGACAGAAAATCTCCCTTGCCCTTCAAGCCGACAAATTGCAGCAGGTTCACAGCCTCGCGGGTGGCCTGCTGCTCCTCCCGGACCATCTCCGGCGTGCGTCCGATCGCGCTCAGCCAGGACGCATGCAGGCGCGTATGCATGCCGACCAGGATATTCTCCAGCGCCGTCATGTGCGTGAAGAGCCGGATGTTCTGGTACGTTCGCGCGATCCCCAACTGGGCGATGCGGTCCGGTGTCATCCCGTCCAGGATGATGCCGTTGAGCACGATCGAGCCTTCCTCGGCCCGGTAGAACCCGGTGATACAGTTGAAGAAGGTCGTCTTGCCGGCGCCGTTGGGTCCAATCACGCTGTGGATGGACCGTTCTTCCACGTCCAGATCCAGCTGGTTGATGGCGACGAGACCGCCGAAGCGTTTGGTCAGCAGGCGTGAGGTCAGGATCGCCATCTCTGCTCTACCCGTCCGGCTCGTGGGCGCCGGCCAGCTCCACGCCGCCCCCGGCAGTCGCCGGCACGCCCTCGTGCAACTCCCGCCGCGCGACGGCGGTGGGCCAGAGCCCCTCGGGACGGAATTGCATCATCACGATCAACACCGCGCCGTACACCAGAAACCGGAAGTCCGAAAATTCCCGCAGCAGTTCCGGCAGTCCGATCAAGGCCAGCGACCCCACCATCACGCCGGGCAAACTCCCCATGCCGCCCACGATGATCAGCGCCAGCACGTTGATCGATATCAGCACGTTGAAACTGTGCGGGAACACTGACCCCAGCATGACCGCGAAGATCGCGCCGCTGATGCCGGCAAACGCGCCGCCGATACCATAGGCCAGGAGTTTCACGTTCACCGTGTTGATCCCCAGCGCTTCGGCGACGTCTTCGTCCTCACGGACGGCCATCCACGCCCGGCCCAACCGCGAATCGCGCAAACGGGCGGCGACGAATGCCACCAGGGCACTGGCCACCAGGGTCAAGTAGAAGAGCTGCTGCGGTCCGCGAAACTCGAGGCCGCCCAGCACAGGCTTCGGGATTCCCAGCACGCCTTGGGATCCCCCCAGCCACGGTCGCAGGAAGTCGGACAGCACCAGCAAACGAATGATTTCGCCGAACCCCAGGGTGGCGATGGCCAGGTAGTCGCCCCGAATGCGGAGGATCGGCAGCCCGAAGAACACGCCGGCCATCAGGGAGACCACCGTGGCGATCGGCACCACCGCCCACCACGACAAGTGGGCCACCGCCAGCGGGCCGGTGGTGGTCAGCAACCCCACGGTGTAGGCGCCGATGGCAAAAAACGCCACAAACCCCAGGTCCAGCAGCCCGGCGAACCCCACCTCGAGGTTGAGACCGAGTCCCATTAGCGTGTACAGACCGACCAGGACCAGCACCTGTGAGATGAAGAGACCAGTCACCCAGGGCAACGTGAGGATGGCGCCCGCCAGCGCGACCAGGGTGATCCCGCGCAGGGCCCGGCGGCGCGGGGGCGCCAGCCTGTCGGCCCACCGTCTCACCGGCGAGCGGTAGCGAGTCCAGAAGATATTCCCCCCCGCGGCCAGCACCATCAGGATCACCGCGCCGCGTGGGGCCAACCCCTCACCGGTAAACAACAGGCTGCGCAGCCCGGCGCGGACTCCGCTCTGCAACATCAACTGCACCAGATCCTGGAACAGACCGATCACAAACGCCGTCCCCAGCCCCACGATCACCGGCCGGCGGACGGCGGGAGGAAGGAGCAGCATCGCGGCCCCGATCGCTCCGGCGGCGGCCTGCACCAGCACCATCAATGGGAGCCCGCCCAACCCACGGCCGAAGGAAAGGATCTCATACAGCGGGAGCGAGGCATTGATCAACATGGGGCGAAGATTGGCCAAGCGGCCGATGACCACAAGCAGCCCCACCAACACCCCCGCGAGTGCGCCGGCCGCTGCGCCGCCCGCGAGTCGCTGCCATGCCGCCAAGCCCGCCCACCGGCGGGAGACCTGCACACCGGACCCGAAACCCGCCAGGAGGATGAATGTATAGGAGAGTGACAGTACGCCGGCGACGATCTGCCTGCGGGACACGGCCTCCACCAGGCCCACCAGCGCCAGGAACACCGCACCGGCGCCCCACAGGGCTCCGGTGCGCACGACCGACCGCCAGGTGCCCCCCGCTGTTCCAGCGCGCGTCATCGGCCCCTAGGCCTTCTTCCCGGCCAGGCGCTCGCCCAGAATTCCGGAAGGGCGGAAGATCAGGACCATGACCAGCATGGTGAACGCGATGACGTCTTTCAACTGATACGGGGCCACGATGCCCAGCCCATCCAGGACGAGGATCGGCCCCACAGATTCAAAGAGCCCCAGGAACAACCCGCCCAGCATGGCCCCGGGAATGTTCCCAATGCCGCCGAGGACCGCGGCCGTGAACGCCTTAATGCCGGGATAAAAGCCCATGAAGAAGTGAACCTGTTTGAAGACCAGCGCGTACAAAACACCGGCCGCCCCGGCCGCCGCGGCCCCCACCGCGAATGTGATCACGATGATCCGATCTACGTTGATCCCCATCAACGAGGCGACTTCCATGTCTTCGGACACGGCCCGCATCGCCGTGCCGGTCCGGGTCCGCATCACAAACAGGTACAGCAGTGTCATCAGGATCACAGTGGCCACGATGACCACAGCCTGCGTCCGCAGGATGCCGACCCCGAAGACGTTCCACTTCCCCTTGAAGACCTCAAACTCGGGATAGGCTTGGAAACCCGAGCCATACAGCCCCCGCACGGCGTACTCGATGAAAAACGATGCCCCGATGGCCGAGATCAACGGAACAAGCCTGGGGGCCCGCCGCAACGGACGGTAGGCCACGCGCTCCACCAGCAGAGCCACAGACACGGCCGTCGCCATGGCCACCACCAGAATGACCGCCAGGCTGAGCGGCGGGTACCGATTGAAGAGGCCGGCGCGGTGGAGCGCGGTAGCGGCATAGAATGCGGTGTACGCTCCGCACATGAAGATGTCGCCATGGGCAAAGTTGATCATGCGCAGGATGCCGTAGACCATCGTGTATCCGAGGGCGATCAGCGCGTACACGCTGCCCTGGGAAATGCCGAATATCAGGAAGTCCAGCCACACCTCTCCTGCGTATCGACCCGAACGGAGCGTTGCGAAGGTACCGACAACCACAGCGGCGAGGACGGCCGCGCGGAAGCCCCACAGGAACAGGTCAATGACGGACAGCCGTTGGAACCAGCTCCGCCGGATACGTGCGGCTACAATCGTCGCCGCCATCGAACCTCCCGTCTGCAGTACGACACACCCCGCCCAAAGGGGGGCGGGGCTGCAGCGTGCGGCACCACGAACAGGGGGATGAGCCAGAGGCAACGCCCGGCCCATCCCCCCAGACACCGTCCGAGGGTACGTGCCCTACGGGTAGATCTTGTTGGGCTCCTTCCCCGGTCCTTGACCTGGATCCCACTTCGCCGGGTCTGAGGAGTTGCTGATGTAGACGGCGATCTTCGGATCCGCGCAGTCGCCGGTCTTGGTGCACGTCAGCGTCCCGGTGACACCGCGGAAGCCCTTGGTCGCAAACAACGCGTCCCGGAGTGCCTTGCGCCCGATGTACAGGTTGCCGGCGCTATCCCGCTTGGCCACCTTCTCGATGGCCTGGAAGATCATACTGGCCGCGTCATAGGCGTGGGCGTGGAACGCCGACAGCGGGTTCTCTCCGTACTTTTGCTTGTGCTTCTGCAGGAACGCCGTGTACCTCGTGCCCAGTGCCTTTTCAGACAGGTCAGGGCTGGTGTGATACATGCCGATGACGGCGTCGCCCCCGGCCTTATAGAAGTCCGGCGAGAAGGTGCCGTCAGCCGACATCAGCTTCACGTTCTGCAACCCGGCCACTTCTTTCGCCTGGCGGGTCACAAAGCCGCCCGCGGCGATGAAGATCGGGTAGTAGATCAGGTCAGGCTTGCCGGAGGCAATCTTCGTCAGCACCGGCCGCATGTCGGTGTCGGTCGGGGCGATGGCTTCCTGAGAGGTAATTGTCCCGCCGAGCTTCTTAAAGTTGTCGGCAAACGCGTTCGCGAGGCCCTCCGCGTACGGGCTGCCGTCGTGGATGGTGGCCGCCTTGCCGACCTTCAGCGACTTCCGCGCAAACTCGGCTGCGACTTTGCCCTGCACCAGATCGTTGTGGGCTGTGCGCAGGTACCCGTCAAAGTCAGGCCCGCGATCCGCCGCGGTGAGCTTCGGGGCAGTATTAGACGGCGAGACCGTGACGATGCCGGCCTTCCACAAGATCGGCGCGCCGGGCACTGCCTCGCTGCTGCAGCTGCTGCCGATCGCCGCGACGACTTCCTGGTTGGAAGCGAGCTTGGTCGCCGCGGTGACCCCACCTTCTGCGTTGCAGCCCGAATCCTCACCAATCAGTTTGATCGGGAACCCCATGATGGCCTTCTTGTCATCGATGGCGATCTCAATACCCCGCCGGCTGTCGACGCCCAGGGACGCGTCCGGTCCTGCAACCACCAGCCAGTAGGCGATGGTGACCGACTGCCCTTTGGCCACCTTCACCACGCCGATCGGATCTGTGACCGGTCCCATCGTCGCCGCAGGAACCGTGGGAACGAAATAGGCTCCTACGGCAAGCAGGACGACTACCGCCACTGTCAACGGAATCTGCAAGCGTTTCATTCGCATCTCTTCCCCCTTTGCATTCCGGTTCTGGAGTACACACTGACCCTTCAGGGCGGGATAAGAGGTTCGCCGCCACCCTAGCCACTCCTCCCGCTAACAACGGTCTCCCCGGTCTACCCGGTCTTCCCAGTCTAATGCTCAAACGTCTGAGAGCTCGAGGCTGGTTCCCGCGCAGCAGGGGCGCCTTGGGACCGGGAAGACAGGGAAGACTGGGGAGACTGGGAAGACTCGGTCTACGGGTAGATTCCTCGGGTCATGAGGGCGTCGGCCACACGTTCGATCGCACGGATGAGGGCGGCAGTACGCATCGAGACCTTGCGGTCCTGCGACACCCGCAGCACTTGCCCAAAACTGCGGACCATGATGCGTTCGAGGTTTTGGTTCACCTCTTCTTCGGTCCAGAAGAACTGTTGCAACCCCTGCACCCACTCGAAGTAGGACACGATGACTCCGCCGGCGTTAGCCAGGATGTCGGGGACCACGAGCACCTTGCGCGCCTCGAGCACCCCGTCGGCATCAGGCGTGATCGGGCCGTTGGCCCCTTCGACCACAAGCCGGGCTTTGATCTTGCCGGCATTGCTCCCCGTGATCTGCGCCTCCAACGCGCTGGGGACCAGGATGTCGCAGGGCACCTCCAGCAGTTCCTCGTTCGTGATGCGACTGGCGCCGGGGAACCCGGTGACCGAGCCGTGCTCTTCCTTGAATTTCAGCAACGCCCGCGGGTCCAGGCCTTTCGGATTCTGCACTCCTCCCGAGGAATCGCTGGCGGCTACGATCAGGCACCCCTGGTCGTGCAAGAGGTACGACGCAACCGCGCCCACATTGCCAAATCCCTGCACGGCTACCTTCGCCCCCGCAAGCGGCATCCCCAGGTGCCGCGTGGCCTCCCGCGTCACAAAGGTCACGCCTCGCCCGGTCGCCTCCACGCGGCCAAAGGATCCACCGATTGCCAGCGGCTTGCCGGTGACCACAGAGGGGGTCGAATATCCCCGGTGCATGCTGTACGTATCCATGATCCACGCCATGATCTGCGGGTTCGTCCCCACATCCGGCGCAGGGATGTCTCCCTCGGGGCTCATCAGAATGCCGATCTCGGTCGCGTACCGGCGGGTCAGATGCTCCAGTTCCTCCCTGGACAGCCCCTTGGGATTCACCACCACGCCGCCCTTGGCGCCTCCGTAGGGGAGGCCGACCGTTGCGCACTTCCAGGTCATCCACATCGCCAGCGCGCGCACTTCGTTCAGCGTCACGTCAGGGTGATAGCGGATCCCGCCCTTGGTCGGCCCCAGGACGGTGCTGTGGTGGACCCGGTAGCCGGTGAAGATGCGCACGGAGCCATCGTCCATTTTGACCGGGAAGTTCACGGTCAGTTCCCGTTTCGGGTACGCGAGGAACTCGCGAATACCCCGTTTCAGGGGCAGCTGGTCGGCGGCAATGTTAAATTGCCGCAACGCCATCTGCCAGGGATCTTCTCTGGGGGTAATGACTGCTGCCTGGGCCGTCATCGACTTCCCTCCTCGCACAACTCGCCTGCGTTGCGTGTTCGCGCCCCGCAGGAGTGGTCCTCTCTACTTCACCAGCACCGACACCGGCACCAGTTCGATATCGTGGCGGTCGAATTCCACCAGCATCTCCCCCAGCACGCGCGGGGTCAGCCGGGTGGCGTGGCCGATCGCGACCACTTCCTTCCGTTCCAGCGCCAGGAGAATCAGCCGCTTGATCTGCGCGCGGATGGCGTCCTCCTGGTTCTGGTTATCCAGGAACACCGCCCGCGACGCGGTGCGGATCTGCATCTCCGTGGCCAGCCGCGCGCCGACCGACTTCGGCGCGGTGACGCTGTCGACGAAGATCAGTCCCTTGGATTTGACCGCCTGCAAGACAGCCCGCATCACGCGCTCGTCGGCGGTGGCCTTGGACCCTTCATGGTTGTTCAGGCCGATGGCACCGGGCACCTGACTCAGGTCCGTGGCAACGATCTGCGCGATCTGCACGTCGTTCATGCCGGTCGTCACCCCGCCCGGTCCCAGCGCATTCCTGGAATCTTCGGGCTCCATGGGCAGGTGCAGGAGTACCTCCAGCCCCGCCTCCTGCGCCCGCGCCGCGACGTCGCGCGAGTGCCGCAGGCCGGGCAACACCGTCACCGTGACGGCGCGACCCAGGGCGAGGATGGGGTCCAACTGCTCAAGACTTCCCCCGGCGTCGTCGAACAAGATGGCCACGCGGGCTGCGGGGGCAAACGGGATGAGCTGGATATCGTGCGTGATCAGATCGAGGCCGGCGCGGCGCACCCCGATCCGGATGAATGTCGGGGTTTGCTCCAGGATCTGCGCCCCGGCAGGTTCCACGTGCTGATCGAGTTGGCGCGCCAGATCGATGGCGCGGCCACGCGCCTTGATGTCCACGGTGCGCGCTGTCCACTGGTAGACCTGCCCGCGCTCCCGCATCATCCTGGGTGAGGCCGCCACCCTGACCACGGTCGCGGTCCGGTCGAGCGCCGCGCGCACCCCGGCGTCGATCGCGTCGTCGTCTACCGCGACAGCCCGCGACGCAGGGTCGGCGGAGGGACCGGCCGGGGGGGCCGCACGACCGAGCCACCACCCCTGGGAGAGCCCCACTCCAAAGAACAATCCGGCGACCACGACCGCGGCCACTACCGCCGTCGCGCGTTCGGTTCTCGATCGCATCCGGAATCGTCGTCTGGCCATGCGCGATAAGTGTTCTATGCGGCAGCGGCGGCCGCAGCGTAGGGGACAGGAGGAAGCGTCCGGAGGCTGCGGCCCAGTTGCTTCTTGAGGATCTGGATCGCCCTGTTCAGCTGCGCCGCCCGGATCTGCTGAAGCTCTCGGTCCACGGCGTCGTCCGCCTGCCCGTGCAGGCGCTTGCGGACCTCATCCTCGGTGTCGCCGACAACCTCATCTGGCACGAGGCCTTTCCCGTGGATATCCCGTCCGGAGGGGGTGAGGTATTTGGCGGTCGTGATCGCCGCCCCCGATCCCATCGGGAGATCTACAATCGTCTGGATCACGCCCTTCCCGTAGGTCTTGACGCCGACCAGCGTAGCGACCCGGTGATCTTGCAGCGCCCCGGACACGATCTCAGACGCGCTGGCGGTGAACTCATTCACCAGCACCACCACCGGGATGCCGACTTTGGCGCGCCGCGTCGCGCGTTCCGTCTCCCTGCGACCCTCCCGATCAACGGTGTGGACGAGCGGCTGGCCCGCCGGGACGAACCAGTCGGCCACTCGCAGCGAAACGTCCAGCAGCCCCCCGCCGTTGCCCCGCAGATCCAGGATCAGCGCCCGGGCGTTGGACTGCTTCGCCCGCTCGAAGAGCCGCCGGAACGCCATCTCGGTATTGTCGTTGAACGTCACCAGCCTCACGTATCCGATGCCGGCGTCTCGCAGGCGGGCGCGGGCGGCGTCATCCAGCGAGTCGGTCTCCGTCCCCTCCCCCGCCACGATTTCGATGCGATCCCGGACGATGGTCACGCGCATGGACTGGTCTCCGCGGCGGATGACGAGATGGACAGCGCTGCCCTTCGGGCCACGGATGCGGGCCACCGCTTCCTGCAGCGGCATCTTGTTCGCGGAGATGCCGTCGATCTCGGTGATGCGGTCGCCGGCGCGCACACCGATCCGGGCGGCTGGCGTACCCGGAATGGGCTGGACCACGATCGGATAGTCCTCTTTCAGGTCGATCGAGATCCCGATGCCGAAGAAGAACCCTTGCGCATCCTGCTTAAACTCATCGAAGGCCCGCGGATCCATAAAGCGCGTGTACCGATCGCCCAGTGAGTCCAGCATGCCCCGCGCTGCCGCAAAGTACAACTGCTGTGGATCCGGCCGTGGCGCGGTGCAGCGCTGAGCCGCCGCCTCAACAAGCGCGGCAATGCGCTGCCCCCCGCCGGAGCTCTGAGCAACCTGACCGGACTGGAGAATCCGCGCACAGCCGGCACCCGCGGCCTTCAGCACTTCCGCCTGGGCGCCTTCGTACAGCTTGGCTTCGTCAACGGACTGCAGAACGAACTTGGTGCGGACTTCTCTGTCGACCGCGTCGAGCAGGGATGCGCCCTGTGCCTGGAGGTCGGCCCTCTGACCGCGCGGACCGACTGTGGCCCACACAAATCCGGCCACGGCCGCAAGGACCAGGACCAATGCAATCGCGACAAACTGCCGTCGGCCGCTCATGACACCTCATCACTCCAGAGAGTCCAACCTATTCTACTTCTACTACGCGAAACAGGGAACAGCGATGTTCGTTACAGGCGGACCGGATCGACCGGGCGGCCATTCACACGGACCTCGAAGTGCAGATGGGGGCCCGTGGAGTAGCCGGTACTCCCCACGCGGCCAACCGGCTGGCCGCGCCTCACCTCGTCGCCGGCGACCACCAGCAGGCTGGAGAGATGCCCGTAGAGCGTGGAAATCCCTTCCCCGTGGTCAATCACCACAATCTTCCCGTACCCGCCGAACCATCCGGCGTAGAGCACGCGCCCTTCGGCGGCGGCCAGGGCTGGGGTTCCCCAGATGGCCGCAATATCGACGCCCGTGTGCAGGTGCCAGATGCCGAAGAGTGGATGGTGCCGCATGCCAAACCCGGACGTGAAGATTCCGCGGGCAGGCCAGAGGAACGAAAACGCGACATGAGCCTCCGCCGCCGCGGGGCGCCGCGGAGCGGCCTGCTCCTTTTGAATCATCGCTTCCAGATCCTTCGAGTTTTTCTCGAGCTCCCGCACCACGCGCTCGTAGGCGGCGCGCTCGACCTGGACGCGCTCCAGCATCTCGCGCTTGGCGTGCTCGGTCGCCGTAATCTCGTGCTGGCGGGCCTCGGTCTGGATCGTGAGCGTGCGCAGATAGGCCTGGTCTTGGGCCAGCGCCGCCTGCAACCGCCGGTAGCGGGCGAGGGCGGCCGCATGCGCGTCGAGGGCGGCCGTGTCGGTATGAACGATCGTGGAGATGAGGTGCCACCTCGTCGCGAACGCGGCGAAGTCGTCCGCGCCGAGCAGGACGTCGGCATACCCGGTGCGCCCGTACTTGTAGATGTTCCGCAGCCGACCGCCGAGCGCCTGGCGACGCGCGGTCAGGTGTTCCTCGGTCTGCTGCAGTTGCGCGGCGACAGTCTTCGCCCGGCGCTGCGTTTGCCGGGAGTCGACTCTGAGGTCGCGCAGCGTGCGCTCGGCCTGTTCCTTGGTCCGGTCGATGCCCTCCAGCTCGCCAAGCAGGCGATGTTCCGTCCGGCGCACCAACCGCAGCTTGTGGCGCTGCGCCGCCAATTCTGTGAGCATCTGCTTCAGGCGATCCTCTACCCGCCGCAACACCGCCCCCTGCGCCACCCCTGCCGCCGCGCGTCCCGTGTAGGGGGACGCTGCCAGGAGGAACGCAACGGCGAGCGGGAGGATGGCTCGCGTCATGGCGTCGCAAACCGGCGCACGGCAATCACACTGCCGGTCGCCCCTACGAGGATTCCCGCGGCGCACAGCCCGGCCGCCGCCACCCGCAGCGCGTCTGCGGCCGGCACCAGCGGCAGAAACGGCAAGGCACTCCTGACCGCCGCCGCGCTCAGAGTGTACAAGCCGGTAAGCAGCGCGGTCGCCATCGCGGCGGCCGCGGTCCCCTCCAGGATTCCCTCCAGCAGCAGCGGCCACTGGATGAACCAGCGGGTGGCGCCGACCAGCTGCATGATTTCGATCTCGCGCCGGCGGGCGATCACGGTCAACCGAATCGTGTTCACGACGACAATCAACGCCACGCCGGTGAGGAAGACCGTTACCAGGGCGGCCAGCACGCGCACCCCGCGGGTCAGCGCCAGCAAGCGGTCGGTCACCTGCGCCCCGTAGGTCACCTCCTCCACTCCGGGCACATCAGCCGCGGTGGCGGCGAGGGCTTTCGTGCGCAGCGGATCCCCGAGGCGGATCTCAAGCGAGTCAGGAAGGGGGTTGGAGGTCTCCAAATCGTCGAACGCTCCCGCGTCACCGAGGCGGTGCCGCAGGCGGAGCAGGGCCTCGCCACGGCTCACAAACCGCACCGACGCCACCCCGGGCAGCGCGGCCACGGCGCGCTGCGCACGCGTGATCTCCGCTGATGTCAACCCATCGTGGAGAAAGGCGACGACGGCTACTTCCGATTCCAGGGTCTCGGCCAGGTGGGACAGATTGAGGCCGAGCACCACGGCCCCCCCCACCACCAAGAGCGCCACCACGATCGTCGTCACGGCGGCAACGGTCATCAACCCGTTGCGGCGGAAGCTGGCCAGGGCTTCGGCGATGAAATAGACGGTCTGCTCGGCCAGCAGGCGCGCGCGGCCCGCTCCCCTCCGCATCAAGCCTCCACCGCGTAGAGGCCGTGCGTCTGGTCCCGCACCACCTGGCCGGCGGCCAGCTGAATCACGCGCCGGCGCAGAACATCGACGATCGTCTTGTTGTGCGTGGTGACGATGACCGTAGTTCCGCGCGCGTTGATCTGCGACAACAGCCGGATGATCTCCCACGACGAGCGCGGGTCGAGGTTCCCCGTCGGCTCGTCGGCCAGCAGCAGCGGTGGATCGTTCACGATGGCGCGGGCGATGCTGACCCGTTGCTGCTCGCCGCCGGACAGTTCGGCCGGCATCGCTCCCGCCCGGCCCTCCAGCCCTACCAGGGCGAGCGCGCGCAACGCCCGGGGCCGTATCTCCGACCCGGGCGTCCCGATCACGCGCAGGGCAAAGGCCACGTTGTCGTACGCTGTGCGGGCAGGCAGGAGTTTGAAATCCTGGAAGACCACACCCAGCCTGCGCCGCAGCAGCGCCACGCCGCGACTACGCAGGCGGCCGACGTCCCGCCGGTAGACGATCACCCGTCCGGAGGTGGGGAGTTCATCACGGTACACGAGGCGCAGGAGCGTGGACTTGCCGGTGCCGGTAGGCCCGACCACAAAAACAAACTCCCCCGGCTCAATGCGGAGGGAGACATGGCGGAGCGCTACGACACCGTTGAGAAAAGCCTTTGTGACGTCCTCAAGTTGGACCATGCGCTGCTCCGACGAATCCCGTACCAATTCGCTTGGCCCACTGTGCCGAGATCGCCAAGTTTAACCTAGCGAATTCGGTACGGGACGAAAGGGTGCGACGAGTGCTGCGACGTTAGACGTCGGTGGGAGGGGTTCTCCGTCCCGGGGCGTTTCCCTTTCTGCGGCTATGCGCCGGAGGCCGGCCGCCAGGCCAGGTCCCAGGTCCGCATCGCGGCGGCCGCACGGTCATCGGTCATGTCCAGGGTGATGGGCGTCACGGAGATGCGGTTGTGGGTGAGGGCCCAGGTGTCGGTGCCCTCAAGGTCTTCCACCGGCGAGGGATCGCCCGTCAACCAGTAGTAGGTGCGACCACGGGGATCTACCCGCTTCTCCATCCGGCTTATGAACCGCTTCGCGCTCTGCCGTGTGATTGCCACGCCGGCGATCCGGTCCGGCGGCAGATTTGGCACGTTGACGTTGAGGAGGGTGTCTTCCGGCAACCCGTGCAGCAGGATCGCCCGGGCCAGTTCGACGGCAAACGCGGCCGCCACCGAAAACGTTGGATTGCGGAACGAACCCACGGAAACAGCGATGCTGGGGACGCCAAAGATCGCCCCTTCCATGGCGCCGGACACGGTTCCAGAGTACGTCAAATCACGGGCCACATTCGGTCCCACGTTGATGCCTGACAGAACGACTTCTGGTTTGGCGGGCAGCAGCTCAATGATCCCCAGCGCCACGCAGTCCGCCGGCGTGCCGTTCGTGGCCCAGGCCCGCGCCGCCGACCCTGGAATCGC
This sequence comes from Candidatus Segetimicrobium genomatis, assembly GCA_005882295.1. Lineage (GTDB taxonomy): Bacteria > Sysuimicrobiota > Sysuimicrobiia > Sysuimicrobiales > Kaftiobacteriaceae > Telluricultor. The sequence continues at coordinate 16,375 of VBAI01000166.1, forward strand.
GACGCTATGCGCACGCAGCGGTTTGTGCAACGTAATGGCATGGCCGGTGGCGCTGCGCTCTCGCTCGGGGGCCACGACGAATGTCTCGCCCACTGGGTCGAAGGCTCCCACCAGCGCCTGGAGGCCCGGAGAGGCTATGCCGTCGTCGTTGGTAATCAGCACGCGCATCGTAGCACTACTGTTGAAACGTTGAAGCGTTGAAACGTCGGAGCCGATGGGATGTTAGCTCGTTTCAACGGTTCAACGTTCCACCGATTCAACGTTTTTCAAGACCTCGCCGAACGCCTGCTCCGCGTCATCGGTCTGGAGCACCAGCACCACCGTGCGCAGCGGGGTCGTGCCGCGCAGATGGACCGCAATCTCATCAACCATGATCTGCGCGGCCTCCCGCACCGGGAACTCGCCCACCCCTGTCCGCAGCGCCGGAAATGCGATCGATGCCACCTGCACGTCGTCCGCCCGGCGCAGGCTGCTCCGCGTCGCCCGGCGGATCAGATCCGCACTGGTCACCAGGTCTTGCCCCATCGTCGCCGCGTGAATCACATACCGGCAGCGCAGCCGCCCCGCGCCGGTGACCACGGCCTCACCGGGCTCGATAGGACCCTTCCCCACGGCCTCGCGTTCAATCTCCGCACCACCCACCCGTTTGATGGCCCCGGCTACCCCGCCGCCCATCCACAGATGGTTGTTGGCGGCGTTGACGATGGCGTCCACCGCCATTGTCGTGATGTCGCCGCGTTCGACCCTGATGATTGTCCGACCGATGGTGCGCTCCATCGCCACGTCAGGAAACGGGGAAACGAGGAAACGAGGAAACGCGGAAACGGGGAAACGCGCACCCGAGCCAACAGCCTTCCACTCATTCCCCCACTGAAAGGCCGTGGTTTCGCGCTTCCGCGTTTCCGCGCTTCCGCGTTTCCGTCAGTCCGTCAGTCCTGCTCGCGCCACCAGTCAGGCGACACGTCTTTCGATTTGGCGTACTTGCGGATGGCCGGCCGGCCGCCGGCCCGCTCCTTGGCCACACGGGCCCGCAGCTCATCGTACTCCCGCAGATCGGTCAGCATCTTCAGCGTGTTCCAGGCGGCCTCCTCGACCTGCTCCCCGTCGTGCAGGATGAGCTGGAGCAGCGGATCGATTACCCGCTTGTTGCGCAGCTTGCCCAGAATCTTGATCGCCAGCCGTTTGACGTCGATGTCCTCGTCTTTCAACGCGCTGACGAGATGTTCGAGGGCCGTGTCCCCAAAGAGCGCGTAGATCGACTTCAGCGCGAACCGCCGGACCTTCGGGCTGGGATTCTCCAGCGCCTCGGTGAGAATCTTGGTCACCTCTTCGCGTGGACGACCCAGAAACCCGTCCACGACATCCTTGGGGAGGAAGATTTCCCGGTCGGCGGCGTGCGACCCCGGCGGCTCGATGACCTTGCGCTCTTCGAGCCGTGCCAGCGTGGTGACCACCGCCTCCTGCATCCGCGGGTCATCGAGGAACAGGTGGGCCAGCGGCGCGGCCACCCGCTGGTCGCCGATGCGTCCCAGGACAGAGATGGCCGTGAGCCGCACGTACTGGTTCTCATCGGTCAGCATCTGCAACAGGGGGTCGATCGACTTCGTCCCCATGTCCACGAGAATCTTCCAGATCTGGTTGCCGATGCGCCGGCGCAGGGCCCGGTCCTTGAACGCCTCCATCAGCGGTCCGACCGCATCGGCGCCGATGCGCACCAGGGCATCGGTGGCAGCCAGCTGCAACGATCGCTCGCGGCGCGTGAGGACGCGGATCAAGGGTTCCACGGCCTCGCGGTCCCGCATGTCGCGCAGCCCGTTGACTGCCTGCAGCACGACCTGCTCGGACCGGTCGGCCAGAGCCTGGCGCAACCCTTCCATCGCCGCCGGCCCGCCGATGCGGCGCAGGGCCGTCACCGCGCTCTTGCGGACATACTCGTCGGAATCCGCCAGCGCTTCGACCAGGCCCGAGACGGCCCGCTCGTCGGCCAGCTTGCCCAGTTGATGCGCGGCGTCGCTGCGCAGCGTGACGTCGTTGCTGCGCAGTTGCGTCAGCCACCGGTTCAAGTCGGCGTCCTGGATTGGGGTGGACTCGGTCACAGCCATCTCCTCAATATTGTAGGTCACTTCTCCGGACCGGTAGGGACTCCTCTGCTTGCATCGCGTATGGAGCGTCGGTATACTGAAACGCGAATAATCCGTCCGGTGCCGAGGCTGCCGGCCTGGCGACTTGACGGGTGGAGCCCGCCCACCACGGTGCGGGACGAGGAGGGTGAAACCCACTCGGTGGCTGACCGCAAAGGCCAGGGCGACGCTGCGACGACACGCCCCCGCTTCGCGCACGAAAGTGAATCTGAGTTCGCCCGACTCCTGGACTTTTACGGCATCCGGTGGGAGTACGAACCTCGCAGCTTCCCACTGCAGTGGGACGAACAGGGACGGGTCGTGGAGAGCTTCAACCCGGACTTCTATCTTCCTGACATCGACCTGTACATCGAGCTCACCACCCTCAAGCAGAGCCTGGTCACCAAGAAGAACCGCAAACTCCGCCGGCTCCGTGAGCTGTACCCTGCCATCCGCGTCAAGATCTTCTACGGCCGCGACTACCGCAGCCTGCTGCTGAAGTACGGCCTGGCCAAACCCGCGGCCCGCTCACCGTCCGCCTGATGGCCCTCGCCGAC
>VBAI01000177.1 GCA_005882295.1 Candidatus Segetimicrobium genomatis
ATCGACATCGTCCCCGGCGATGCGAAACTGTGGATCGAATCCGCCGACCGCCCGCAGGCACTCGGCCCGGAAGGCCATGTTGCACCCCGGGATATGCTCCGCTTCCCGATCCGAGATGAGCACATGGACCGGCCCGCCCGGGGCTTTGGAGACGCAGCCGGCGATGGGACCGTCGTCCGGCGGCGCCATATTCGGGCCCCCAACCCCGGCGTGCGACGTGGTGAGAAAGCTTCTGGCCAGGTACATGAGCCAGTGGGGATCGGGGGTCGCGTCGTCGTCGATGTAGGCGACGATCTCCCCGCTGGCCGCCGCCAGACCCGTGTTGCGGGCGCTGCCCAGGCCGCGCTGCTCCGTGCTGATAAGGCGGACGCCGAACTCGCGGGCGATGGCTGCAGCATCGTCGGTCGACCCGTCGTCAACCACGAGCACATCGAAATTTGGATACTCCAGGTCGCGCAGGCCACTAAGACACTCGCGCAATGTACGCGCGCCGTTGTGGGTGCAGACGACCACGGAGATGCGCGGCCACGGAGCATCGCGCGGGAACGGGGCCTCGGCGAACGCGCGCGAGACCGTCTCCAGCGCTGGTTTGGGGGTGCGGTCGCGGCGTGTCAGGCCGAATGCCCAGTTGTCGACGTCGGCGCCGCCCCGGAACCACTCGTCGGTCCAGGCAAAGACGAACCCGCCAGCGCAGCCTGAGGCAAAGATCGTGCGGACCTGCCAGTCTAGCGCGCGCACCTGTTCCGCTTCACCATGCCGCAGGCTATCCAGCCCGATCTCGCTCATCAGCAGCGGGCGGTCGCCGGCGATGGTGTGCAGGTGGGCCAGGTAGGCGTCAAACCGGTCCGGCGTTTCCAGATAGACGTTGAAGCTGACCAGGTCGAGAAACGGGAGCTGCAGGTACTCGGTGGTGGGATAGTTGACGTAGGTGAGAAGCCCGTCGGGATCTTCTCGCCTCACCGCGTCCGACAACCGCTCGAGGTACCACTCGACCCGGCGTGGTCCCAGCCAGCGTACGATCGAGGCGGGGATCTCATTGCCCAGGGCGTAGCACAGCAGCGCCGGGTGGCCGGCGACGGGCTGCACCGTCCTGCGGATCAGGTCTGCGATCTCTCCCTGGCGTTTCTTCCCGTCGATCAAGAAACCCAGATATTGTTCCGCCGAGAGTCCCACCATCACCCGCAGGCCGTGCCGCGCCGCCGTGTCGAGCAGGGCGGTTGGGGGCATGGTGTGCGGAATGCGGACCGCGTTGAAGCCCGCGGCCGCCATCTGCGCAAAGTCGCGATCGATGATATCCGGCTCGTGGTATTCGCGCCCGCGGGCGTCAGGGCGAAACGCCCCGTAGGTGACGCCGCGGACGAAGAGTGTCTCCTGGCCGGCGAGGATAAATTTGCCCCGCACCTGCGGCCGGACGCGCACCGGACCGCTGAGCGGGAGGAGGCGGGCCACCTCGTTGGCAATCGTCTGCACGGTGAGCGCCCCTGAGCTACCGAATCACCACGAGGAGGGGTCGGCCGCGCCCGTGATCACCACGGTTGCCGGCGTTCGGCGGGACGCGTTCATACGCGCTCGCGGAATGGTTTCTGGTGGAGGGTGGCGTCCCCGCGGCCGAGGCTATAGTACTCAAAGCCCGCGGCCTGCATCAGCGGCGGTTCGAAAAGGTTTCGACCGTCCACGACGATGGGGGTGTGCATCGCGTCCCGGATCCGTCCGAAATCGAGCGACCGGAACTCATCCCAGTCGGTGAGGATCACCAGCGCATCGGCCTCACGGGCCGCGTCGTAGACCGAGGCCACATACGTCAGGCGGTCATTCGGCGGATAGAGCCGCTCGAAATTGCGGACCGCCGCCGGGTCGTAGACGTGCAGGCGCGCTCCCATGCTGTGCAGCCGCGGGATGACCCCCAGGCTGGGCGCACCGCGGATGTCGTCGGTATCGGATTTGAAGGCCACGCCCAGCACGCCGATGACCTTATTGGGCAGCACCCACAGCGCCCGTTCGATCTTCGCCAGCAGCCGGTCGATGCGGGCGGTGTTGATGCGCTCGACCTCTTTCAGCATGCCAACATCGACGCCGCTGTGCTCCGCCACTTTGATGAGGGCGCTGACGTCCTTGGGCAGGCACGACCCGCCGAAGCCCAGGCCCGCCCGCAAGAAATCGCCGCCGATGCGGGGATCGAGGCCGATCCCCTTCGCCACCGCCGCCACGTCGACGTCGAGTTTTTCGCAGACGTCGGACACCATGTTGATGAATGAGATCTTGGTGGCCAGGAAGGCGTTGGCCGCCTGCTTGATCAGTTCTGCCGTCGTGACGCTGGTGACGATGATCGGGCAGGAAAAGCTGGACTGGTAGAGGTCGAGGAGGAGTGACCGGGCCCGCCCGCTGTCGGCGCCGATGACGATGCGGTCCGGATGTAGAAAGTCGCGAACCGCCGTGCCCTCCCGTAGGAACTCGGGATTGCTGGCGATATCGAATTCCCGCTCAGGCCCGGCGAGGCGACGGATGGTCGAATCAATCCAGTACGCGGTGCGCGCCGGGACGGTGCTCTTCTCGACGATCAGCTTGTACCCGTCCAGCATGGGCGCGATCGTGCAGGCGACTTCCTCCACCTGGGAGAGATCGGCGCGTCCATCGGCCCGGGGCGGCGTGCCCACGCAGACAAACACAATCTGAGATTCGCCCATCGCGTCCGCGGCCTTGGTGGTGAAACTGAGCCGGCCGGCATCGAGGTTGGAGGTCAGGAGCTCCTTCAACCCCGGTTCGTGAATGGTCGGCACACCATCCGACAGGCGCGCGATGATGTCGGGGTTCTTGTCGATGGCCGTCACGGTGTGGCCTAACTGGGCGAGACCCACCGAGGTGACCAGGCCGGCGTATCCTGTCCCGAAGATGCCGAGTCTCATACTCCTCACTTATACCCTTCGAAGAGATGCAATTTGGTGGGGGAAATCCCCCGAGCCGATTTGGATAGGCCGTGCATCTGCCCCCATGGATATCGCGGAGCCTCGAGCGTGCAAACCACCGATGGCGCCTCTATCCAACGATAGAGCACCGCCGGATGGTGTGGTTCTGGTCAGTTCGCGCCGATCGCCCACGAAAGATGCCGGATGGCGTCGGCCAGCCGTGTGACCGCCGTGGCCACTTCCGCTGCCTGGTAGTAACGGCCGGCTCGATAGTGTTGCCGTGCCAGCGAAAGATATCGACCGGCCAGTGCGTAGAGCACCCGGGCGTCTCCGCTCATGCGCGCGTGCCCGTCTTCCTCCGAGAGCCGCTCCTGTGCGATCAGCAACTCCCGCGCTGCGCGCTCGGTGTCGAAGGAGCCCGAATCCACCGCCGGGGTGGCGGGGGTCGCCGGGGTGGCGGGGGTGCCGGGTGTCTCGGAGGTGGCGGGGGTGGCCGGTGTCGCGGGGGTCGCGGGCGTGTCAGGCGTGGCGGGTGTGGCAGGGGTCGCCGGCGCGGCCGGTGTCCCGGGTGTTTCTGGCCGCCCATGATGTCCCGGGGCCGCGGACTCCACAGAGCCCAACGGTCCCGTCACCACCAGCACGACAATCGCAAGGATGAATGCTGGTCTCATACCTGTCACCCTGGTGTGATCTGGGTTCCGCCCGGAGCTTTTTAAGGAAGCACGCCCTCTATCATACGGACGGTACACCACTTACCTGACACGCTGGTGAACGGAGATGACGGGAGGATTACATCCGTGCGGAAGGTACGGTCAGGGTCAGCGCGGTGCCGCGCCCCGGGGTGCTTTCAGCCGACAGGCGGCCGCCGTGGGACTCCACGATGCTGCGGACGATGGCCAGACCCAGCCCGGATCCCTCACTGGTCGGCGGATAGCGGTAGAACCGGTCAAAGATGCGCGGCAGCCGATCAGGCGGAATGCCGACGCCGTCGTCGCGCACCGTGATCCGCCCGCCTCCCACCTCAATCGTGATGGTTCCGGTCGGCGCGGTATGACGGATGGCGTTGTCCACCAGGTTCGCGAGCGCCTCGCGGATCTGGTCCGGATCCACATCTGCTCTGGCATCGTCGTTACCCACCAGCCGCAGTTGCCTGGCGCCGGCGAGCACACGAAAGTCCTCGATGACGTGCGACACGATATCCTGTAGATTCACCTCTCTGCGCTCTAGCGGCGCGCCCGCATCGAGTGCGGAAAGTGTGATCAATCGACGCAGGGCGTGATCGAGGCGAGCTGTCTGCTCACGCATGGAGGCATACGACGCGAGGACCCTGTCCGGGTCAGCGATGACCATGCGCTCCAGCAACTCCAAATGACCGCTGAGCACGGTCAGCGGTGTCTTCAACTGGTGCGCAGCGTCGGCCACAAACCGTTGCTGCGCGGTGAACGCGGCGTCGAGTTTGTGCACCATCTCGTCAAACGAGGCGGCGAGCCGCCCGACCTCGTCCCGGCCGTGGGGCAACTCTGACCGCCGGCGGAGATCTCCCCGGGCAATCGCCGTGCAGGTCGCCGCGAGGGTCTCCAGCGGAGCCGCCAGGTAGCCGCCGAACAGCAGCGCCAGTACTCCGCTGGCCAGCAGGGTGGCCAGCGCCGCGCCAATCAGCGCGGCCCGCAGATGGGCCAGGGACCGATCCACATCTACGAGGGGCGTGTTGAGCTGGATGAGACCGACGATCCCGGAGGCGGGGGGAAGCGGCCGCAGTGGAAGGTACACGACGAGTTCACGGCCGCCGTCGACGCGCCGGACATACGTCGCGAGATCGTTTCCGCCGAGGATCCGCCGGACAGCGTCATCCCGGACGGGTGCCGGATCCAGGTCCTCCGGCAGAATCTTGCCTGAGCCCACCGCTTTGCCGCCGGCATCCAGCACCAGTGCAGCGACGTCGTGCGTCGTCAGGTCCCGCGCCAGGTCGCGGGCCAGCGCGTCAAGCGACAGCCCCGTCGCGGCGAGGCGGCGGACGTAGACGTCGGTCAGCGGGGAGAAGCGGTCCTGTAGCGTGCGGGCGGTATGGTCCAGCAGGAACCGGTCGAGTTCCCGATGGGACGCCACGCTCACGCCCAGGTCCAACAGGCCAACCGTGACCAGCACGACGATGACAATCTTCCAGCGGAGTCTCACGAAATTCGGAGCGTGTAGCCGATGCCGCGGACGGTGGCGATGAGCGCATGTGCCGTATCATCGAGCTTCTCACGGAGGCGGCCCACCGTCACGTCGACCACGTTGCTCTCTCCCTCGAACTCAGCGCCCCAGACGCGATGGAGCAACTCCTCCCGGCTGAACACCCGCCCGGGACGCCGCGTGAGTGTGGCCAGCAGGTCGAACTCACGCCCGCAGAGGTTGAGCGGTCTATCCCGCCACCAAGCCCGGCGCTGCTCGGGGTCCACGCACAGCCCGCCGGCTCTGAGCTCGCCTCCTCCGCGCCCGGTGCGCTTGAGGACCGCGCGCACGCGGGCCGACAGTTCCTGGAAGCTAAAGGGCTTGGTGACGTAATCGTCAGCGCCGGCCTCGAAGCCGGCGACCTTGTCCCGGAGTTCGCCGCGCGCGGTGAGCATGATGATGGGCAGGTCATACGTGCCGCGGATCTGCCGGGCCAGTTCGAGCCCGTCGGCGTCCGGCAGCATCAGATCGAGGAGGACCAGGTCGTACGTCTCGTCCAGCGCGTCCAGCTTCCCCTGCAGGCTGAGACACACCTCATCTCCGTCGTGTTGAAGCGCCGCCTGCAAGAGTTCGGCGATGGTGCGATCATCTTCGATCACAAAAATCTTCGCCATCGTGAATCAGCAGAATCGAATCAACAGAATCGAGTTTGTGACGGAACGTCCCCAAACCGCGCGCAGGCGATGGTGCGCATCGCGGTCAGGAGAAGGGGGGATGTGAGTAAGGTATAACCTTCATGGGAAAAGTTGTCACTATATCAAACGAAAGAGAAATTGACCTGGAGAGGAGGAGAAAGGGCGCGAGGAGTTTAGGCGCTTACTTAATGAACCCCTTCCGCAGCGCGTAGGCGACGGCCTGCGTGCGATTCCGGCAGTTGAGCTTGTGCAAGATGTTGCGGATGTGCGTTTTTACAGTCCCTTCAGATACCTTGAACTTGGATGCGATCTGGCGGTCGGTGCTGCCGTTGGTGAGTTCCACCAGGACCTCCAGTTCTCTGGCCGTAAGCCCTTCCGGCGTCGATCTGAACCTGGTGCGCTGATCGCGCCCCAGGCGGCCAAGCCGTTCAATCAGCGTGCGGGTGATCTCAGGGTGAAAGAACGCCTGGCCCTGCCGTACCGAGTTCAACGCACGCACCAGGCTGGCGGCCGGGATATCTTTCAAAATATACCCGGCCGCGCCGGCTTCGATGGCCGCGAGCGCCTTTGTGTCGTCGAGGCGCTCGGTCATAATGATGATCTCGACCGCGGGCATGGCCTGTTTGATGGCGCGCGTCGCTTCGATCCCATCCACTTTGGGGAGGTCCTGATCCATCAAGACCACCGCCGGATCGAGGCGGCGCGTCAGCTGGACCGCCTCTTCCCCGTTGGTCGCCTCGCCCACAATCTCGATGTCGCCGGTTGCCTGGCGCAGCACCGATTTGACCCCTTCGAGAAACAGTCCCCAGTCGTCCGCCAGCAAGACCTTGATGATAGGCATGAAGCCAGTGCTCCCCCCGCAGCTTCCATCGAATATGGAAGGGTCAGATTGAACTGCCTCAGGGGCCTTACCGGCCGCCTGCTCAGGGGGGATGAACCGTCATGCGCCTGCACCGCGACCACCGGGTGCCGGACCCTACGACACGTTAGATATACATGGTCTCAATTCCCTCTATCGTCCGATTTGAGAATAAATCAAGCTCCAGAGCGCCTTTACTGGGCGTCGACGGTGATCGTGACGGCGACCGGCGTGCCATCGGAGCCCGCCGTCCCCCGCACCACAACGCGCATGCCCGGCCGCAGCTCGCCGACAGGCATGATCGTCAGCCGGAAGACCTGGGCGTCCCGGGGGACCGCGATGATCACGCTGCCGTCTCCCAGCTTCAGATAGAGCGTGCGCCCCAGGACAGCCCGCACGTTTTGGAACACCATGGCGTTGGTCATGATATTGCCGGTGTCCATGACAAACTGCGCTTCCCGCACGCGCCCCCGATGGAGATCGCGGTGAGCGAGCCGTCGGCCTCACGCCGGGCCGTCACCCCCACGAAGTCGTTGGGTTTCATCTCTTCGAGCACCACGGCTCGCCGCCGGATGACCACGGTATCCCCGGTCACCGCGACGCGCACCTGGGTGCCGGCGCTCGTGGTCACGGTGACGGCGGCGGGGTCGACCGCGGCGAGTGTTCCCTCGGCCTGGGTGGACGGTCCGGGCGCGGCGAACGCCACTGCGGAGAGGACCAGGGCGGCGCCCGCCACCGCGAGCCCGGTCCATTCCAGTGATCCTACGCGCTGATTGTTCATCCTACATCACCTCCTGCTACGTCCAGCGTAGCACACCCAAGATCACAGGACAGTCACGGCGAGGGGAGAGGGCCCCGGCAGTTCGAGGAGAACTACATTGCCACTCCGGTTCAGGGGGGATTCCACGATGGAACGCATCAAGCGCCGCGAACTGTTTCGCCGGGCGGGATGGGGTCTCGGCGCGCTGGCAGTGTCGCAGATGCTGCCGCGTCTGTCGATGCCGGGGCGGGCGTATGCCCAGGCCACGGGAACGCTCACCTACGGCATGGCCGGCGGGTTCGATACCCTCGATGTGACCGCGACCACCTTCACGCGGGTGGGCCGGATCGGGCTGCATCTCGTTGACCCGCTGGTCTGGCAGACTCAGCCGGGGCAGTTCGCTCCTGGACTCGCCACATCCTGGACGGCCTCGCCGGACGCGACCTCCTATACATTCAAACTGCGGAGCGACGTCAGGTTCCACGACGGCACGCCACTCACAGCCGAGGCCGTAAAGGTCACCTTTGACCGGATCGTGGATCCGGAGACCAAATCCCAGACGGCGTTTAGCTTCATCGGACCGTACGACCGGACCGAGGTCGTCGATCCGTACACTGTGCGGGTCCGGTTCAAGAGCCCGTACGCGGCGTTTCTCGATGGAGCCAGCACGCCGTATCTTGGGATCATCTCGCCGGCCGCGCTGACGAAGTACGGGAAGGACTTTGGCCCGGTGGTCTTCGTGGGCAGCGGCCCGTTCATCCTGCAGTCGTATCACGCCGATGCCGAGGTCGCCCTGATTCGCAATCCCAACTACACCTGGGCCTCGCGCATCTTCCAGCACAACGGCGCCCCATACCTGCAGCGCCTCGTCTACCGGATCATCCCCGAAGATGCCACCCGGTTGGCCACGCTGGAGACAGGGGAGACGCTCTTCATTGAAGACGTCCCCACCAGCGACTACCGGCGCCTGCGCGGCGCCCGGAACTTCACGCTGCTGGAGATCCCGCAGGCCGGCAGCGGCTGGTCGATGATGATGAACCAGCAGCGCCCGCCGACCAGCGAGGTGGCGGTCCGCCGCGCGATCATGCACGGCATCGACGGGGCCGGACTGGCGAAGACGGTGTGGGACGGAGTCTTCAAGCCGGCCTGCAGCCCGCTGACGCCCAACATGTTTGGATTTGATTCGAACACGTGCAAGGCGACGGCGTATAACCCCGATCTGGCCAAGCGCCTCCTCGACGAGGCCGGGTGGCGCCCTGGACCCGATGGGATCCGGACGAAAGACGGACAGCGGTTGCGCCTGGAGTTCTTCCTGCAGCCCCCCACCAAGAATCAGGAGATGGCGGCATTCGTCCAGGCCAGCCTGAAACCCATCGGCATCGAGGTGAACCTCAATGTGGTGGCGCGGGCCGCGTACCTGGACGCGGTGCGCAGCGGCCGGCATCACCTGCAGTTCTGGTGGGAAACGGGGACCGATCCCGGAGGCATCCTGCGGATCCTCTTCCACTCCAGCAATGCCGGCGGCGGCACGAACCGCAACAACTACAAGAACCAGGAGATGGATCGGCTGATCGACCAGATCGATGCCACCGCGGATCCACAGAAGCGCACCGAGCTGGTGGTCCGAGCACAGCAAAAGGTGATCGATGATGCGGTGATGGCCTACCTGGCCGACCCCCCGTCGCTGTATGCGCATGCGCGCACGGTGCAGAACGTGTGGGTGGACTGGGGCGGAAACTACCCCTACTTCTACGACACGCGCATCGGAGGATAGTCTTACGGCCTTGGCGTAGTGAGCCGGCCGCGGTCTCCCCGGGCCGGCTCTCTTGCTTGTGAGAGGGGTCCCATGCTCCAGTACCTGGTCAAGCGGGCGATCCTGGCGGTCCCGACAATGCTGGCGGTGTCGGGCCTCGTCTTCCTCGTCCTGTATCTGGTCCCCGGGGATCCGGCCGCGATCTTCATCGGCGACCGTCCCGCCACCCCGGAGCGGCTGGCCCAGATCCGGCACGTGATGGGACTGGACCGCCCCCTGCTGAGTCAGTACGCGGATTACCTGCGCAAGCTCGGCCGCGGAGATCTGGGTCGCTCCATCCACACCAACGCGTCCGTGCACAGCGAACTTCTGTCGCGGGTCGGCTCCTCGGCGGAACTGGCGGCCGCCGCGTTTGCCGTCGCCACTGCCCTGGGCCTGGGGCTGGGTCTGGTCTCCGCGCTGCGGCGCGGGACGTGGGTGGATGCCGGAGCGATGCTCGTGGCGCTCGGAGGCGTCTCCATGCCCATCTTCTGGCTGGCCTCCATGCTGATCTTTGTATTCTCCCTGAAGCTGGGGTGGTTTCCGGCCACGGGATTTGGCGGGTGGAACCGGCTGGTGTTGCCATCCCTGGCGCTGGGCTTCATCTCCTCCGCGACCCTGGCGCGCCTGGTGCGCAGCAGCGTGCTGGACATCCTGGGGCAGCCCTATGTCACCACCGCGCGGTCCAAGGGGTTGCGTGAGCCTGCGGTGATCCGCCGGCATGTGATGCGCAACGCGTTGGTTTCGATCATCACGGTGATGGGACTACAGTTTGGCACGCTGCTGTCGGGCGCGGTGATTACCGAGACGGTGTTTGCCCGCCCCGGTGTCGGCAAGCTGCTGGTGGACGCGATTCTCAATAAGGACATCCCGCTGGTGCAGGGGGCCGTCCTGTTCGTGGCCGTCGTGTATATTGTGGTGAATCTGCTGGTGGATATTTCCTATGCATACCTTGATCCCCGCATCCGCTACCAGTGACCCAAGAGCGCGGCTACGCCCGTCCTCCCTCCGCTCGCCGTGGGGGGACGTCCTGGTACAACTGGCGCGCTCGCGCGGGGCCGTGACCGGCGGGATCATCCTGGCGGTGCTGCTCGTCGCGGCCGTGGGCGCGCCCCTGCTGACCCCCTACGATTCCCTGTCGATGCGCCCCGAGGAACGCCTGCAGCCGCCTAACCGAGCGCACCTCTTTGGCACCGACGTCTTTGGCCGCGATCTGTGGACCCGCGTCCTGTACGGGTCCAGAATCTCCCTGCGCACCGGCGTGATTTCGATCACGCTGGCCGTGGCCCTGGGCGTCCCCTTGGGTCTCACCTCGGGCTATTACGGCGGCAGCGTGGACCGGCTGCTGATGAGGCTGGTGGATCTCATGCTGACGTTTCCCGGGATTTTGCTGGCCCTGGTGATCATCGCCATCCTGGGGCCGAACTTGCTCAATGCCATGCTCGCCGTGGGCATCTCTGCGTCGCCGACCTATGCCCGGGTTGTGCGGGCCTCGGTGCTGGGGGCCCGGGAGCAGGTGTACGTGGATGCCGCTCGCGCCATCGGGTGCCGGGACGGCCGGATCATGGTCCGCCACATCCTGCCCAACACGGTCGCGCCCATCATCGTGCTGGGCACGCTCGGCGTCGCGGGCGCGATCATCTCGGCCGCAGCGCTGAGTTACCTGGGGTTGGGCGCGCAGCCGCCGACCCCGGAGTGGGGCGCGTTGCTGTCGGAAGGGCGAAACTATCTGCGGGTGGCGTGGTGGATGACAGCATTCCCGGGGCTGGCCATCATGATCGCCGTGCTCGCGATCAATCTCCTGGGGGACGGTCTGCGGGACGCGCTCGATCCCCGCTTGCGGCCATGAAGACACGCATCCTCCGGGTCGGGGTCCTGGGAGCGGGCGGATGGGCACGGGCGGCGCACCTCCCCGGCTGGCAGCGGGACCCACGGTGCGAGGTTGCGCTCCTCTGTGACGTGGTCCGGGAGCGCGCCGTGGACACGGCCGGGCAGTTCGGCATCACGCGGGTCAGCGACGACTGGCACACTGCCGTCAGTGACCCTGCCCTCGACATCATCGATATCGCCACGCCCTCGCACACGCACTTCGAGCTGGCCATGGCGGCGCTCGCGGCCGGCAAACACGTGCTCTGCGAGAAGCCGGTGGCGTATGACTTCCGGGACACACGCCGGGCCGCCGAGCTTGCCAGGTCCCGGGGCCTCCTCACCAAGCTGGGGTTCACCTTCCGGTACAGCCCCGGGGTGCAGTACGCCAAGTCCCTGATCGACGATGGGTTTGTCGGGCAACCCTACATCTTTAATGGATACGAGCAGAACTCCCAGTGGCTCGATCCCCAGGTGCCGCTGCGCCAGGTGGATCATACCGCCGACCAGTCCGTCCTGCAGACGTCCTCCCTGGAAGGCTACGGCGCGCCAATCATCGACATCGGCATGTGGTGGGTCGGTGCCGGGTATGCCCGTACGGCGGGGATCATGCGCAACTTCGTTCCGGAACGCATGGTGCGCGCCACCGGCCGGATGATGCGGATGAACATCGACGACGGCGATATCCACCTGGTGGAATACGCCAACGGCGCGATGGGCTCGATCCAGACCTCCTTCGTGACCGTCGGCAACTACCCGGGGGTCGAGGCGCGACTCTACGGCAGCAAGGGGGCGATCATTTGCCGGCTCGTGGAGGAGGGCGGGGTTGCCGAGATGGTCCGCCTCGCCACCCCAGACGCCGTCGAGTTCAAGGAGGCGGACATCCCCCAGCGCTTCTATCCGCCCGGAGGACATCCGCGCGAGTCATGGCGGTCGCTCTTCTATGCCAACCTGATCCGCGACTTTGCCGACGAAATTCTCGCCGGCTCAGGCCGCAACCAGGGCAACTTCGAGGATGGGGCCAGGGTGCAGGAAGTCATCAACGCCGTCGAGCGCTCACACCACCAGCGGGGATGGGTCACCCTGCCCCTTGACCGGTAGTCTGGCCAGGAATATAGACGCGGCCCATGAACCTGCCCGAGCCGAGTGCTGGAGCATCAGCCTTCCCGAAATTCCTCGACGCATTTTTTGCCTGGTACTATCAGACGTTCCCGGTCAACGCCACGTTCATCGGCGTGCACGACTATGACGACCGTCTGCCCGACTATTCTGAGCGGGGGATCGGAGCGGCGCTGGCGGCCATCGACACGTTGCTGGCCCGGGTGCGGGTATTTCGCCACACGACGCTGCCTGAGCGCCAGGAGCTGGATCGCCGGCTGGTCGAGGGATTCCTGGAGATCCAGCGCTGGGAGTTCCGGTCCGCGCACTTTCACGCGGGGAATCCGTGCGTGTATACGGGCGAAGCCAGCTTCGGTGTGCTCGCGCTGTTTCTGCGTCCGTTCGCCCCACTCTCCCAGCGCGTCGCGTCCGCCGTCGCGCGGATGCTGGCGATCCCGGCGTTGCTGCAGCAGGGCCGGGAGAATGTCCGCCGCGCCCATCCGGCCTGGATCGCGCGCGCCAGGCGCGAGTGCGCCGGCGCGTTGGCCTTCTTCGAGCGAGGGGTGCCCGACCTCGTCCGGGTTGAAGCGATTCAGCACCCGCGGTTTCTCCATGCCGCGGATGCGGCGGCAGATGCCTTTCGGGCGTTCGCGCAGCACCTGGAGACCGCACTTCCCCACAGCCCTCCCGGCGCGTGCGCCTGTGGACCCGAGGCGCTGGACCTGCTCCTGCGGGAGGGCCACTTCCTCCGCACCACCGCTGGGGAGATCGAGGCGCTGGCCGAAGACCGCATCGCCGCGGCGCGCGCCTCGCTGGAGACACACGCCCGCGCGCTGGGCGCGGGGTCATGGCGTGAGGCGCTGAGCCGGCTGGCGGACCGGCGCCCGCCCACGCAAGGCGACCAGGCCCGGTACGCACAGGTCTGGCAACAGGCGCGGGAGGCAGCGGACGCGCACGGGTTGGTCACCTGGGTCACCGACCCGATCTCCTTCGTGCCCCAGCCGGTCTGGGCCCGTGAGGCCGCACCTTCCTTGTACTTCTTGTTCTACCGGGCACCGGCTGCGTTCGATCGCCTGCCGGTGGTGGATTATTTCGTGACTCCCGGCGCCCACGAGAGCGCCATCAAGCTCACCCACGTCATCCATCACGCGGGGCTCGGGCATCATCTGCAAAACTGGTACGCGTATCACCGCGCAGCTTCCCGCGTGGGGCAGGTGGCCGCGATCGACTGCGCCAGCCGGATCGCCATGTTCTGCGGTGGCACCATGGCCGAGGGCTGGGCGTGCTACGCCACAGACGTGATGGAAGAAATCGGGTTCCTCGATGCGTTCGATCAACTTGCCCTCGCGCACACGCGGCTGCGCATCGCCGCGCGGGCCGCCGTGGACGTACGGCTGCACACCGGGCGCTGGACACTGGAGCAGGCCGAGGCGTGCTACCGCGACGACGTGGGGATGTCAGCGGAGGCCGCGCGGACTGAGGCGGTCAAGAACAGCATGTTCCCCGCTACCGCGCTGATGTACCTGGTGGGGACCACCCTGATCCATACCCTCAGGCGCGACCTGGCGGGGACGCTCGGGTTCGAGCTGCGATCCTTTCATGATCGCCTGCTATCCTACGGCTCCGTTCCCGTCGCCCTCGCGTCTGAAGCGATGACCGGGGCCGCGCCGCGATGGTAGGCCCGCCGCGTCTGCCGGCCTGCGAGCGCGGGCAGAGTCAACGTAAGACCGTACCCCCTGAGGTGCACTCATGAAGACGCGCGATCAGGCCACCGATCGCCATGGCCTGCCGCTGGCGCCGGGTCTGGTCGTCCGGGTGCTGGATGCAGCGCGGCAGCTCGAGGCGACGATCGTCCGCGTGTTGGGTGACTACGGCGTGGTCACCGTGCTCGTGGAGGACCGGAACGGCAGAACAGAACGGATGTATCCTACGGACGGTGTCGAACTGCTGGTGCCGGCCCGCGTGCCCGTGCGCGCCCGGCAAGACGTAGCGTAATCATCCGCCCATGACTCCGCGCTGCGACAACTCTTAGCGCACGTGGCAAGCAGCCGCCTCTAGTTAGGTTGGTTGCAAAGCCTGGACTTGCAGGCTAGTGGCTCCGTAGGGACATTGCAAGACTCACCGCCCCTCGGTGAGGGCAAGGACCTATCGAGGGGTGTGCGATGCCGGATGCTGTGCTTGTCGC
>VBAI01000167.1 GCA_005882295.1 Candidatus Segetimicrobium genomatis
TCGATGGACGACACCAGCACCGGGTCGCGGAACCCGCCGAGACGAAACAGGCCAGCGAAATGGCCGACGTCTCCCAGCACCTGCGTCGTGAAGGTCCCGCGAATGCGCTCGTGCACGGCATCCAGGGCGGCGGCCACCGCGGCCCGGTCCACGCCGGAGGCCCGGTAGGTGAGCGAGCCGTCACTCATCGCGGCCACCACCGCGCAGCGCAGGTTCCACCGGCCGGTCCGCCACCGGTTCCAATGCATGCCGCCCGGCCAGGGATTCCAGCGGAACTCGAGTCGGATAGTGCCCATCCAGGCAGGCCATGCACAACCGTTCAGACGCCAGCTGCAGCGCCTCGACCAGTCCGGCCTGGCTGAGATACCCCAGCGAATCGGCGGCGATGAGTTCCCTGATGGTTTCCACGCTGTGGGTCGAGGCGACCAGTTGTCCCCGGCTGCTCGTGTCGATGCCGTAGAAGCACGGATACCGGATCGGCGGGGAGGAGATGCGCGCGTGCACCTCGGTCGCGCCGGCGGCGCGCAGCATGCGGACGATCTTCCCGCTGGTCGTCCCCCGCACGATGGAGTCGTCGACCAGCACCACCCGCCGGCCGTCCAGGACATCGCGCAGCGGGTTGAGCTTCACCCGGACCCCGAAGTCGCGCGTGGCCGGATCGGGCTGGATGAACGTCCTGCCGATGTAGCGGTTCTTGACGAGTCCGACTTCCAGCGGGATGCTCGACGCTTCGGCGAATCCCATCGCGGCGGAGACGCCGGAATCGGGCACGGAGATCACCACGTCGGCCTGCGCGGGATGCTCGCGGGCCAGGATGCGGCCCATGCGCCGCCGCGCCAGGTGGACGGTGCGGCCGGCCAGCACCGTGTCCGGCCGCGCGAAGTAGATGTACTCGAAGACGCAGTGCGCGACGCGGCCGGGCGCCAGCACCTGGATCGATCGCAGACCAGTAGCGTCCAGGATGACGAGTTCCCCCGGATCGACGTCGCGGACGGGCAGGGCGCCGAGGTGGTCAAACGCACAGGTCTCTGACGCCAGGATCCAGCTGCGCCCGGTCGTGCCGATCGCCAGCGGCCGGATGGCATGCGCATCGCGGAACCCCAGCACCCGACCGGCGACGAGGACGACGATGGTGTACGCGCCCTCGATCCGCCGCATCGCGGACGCGATGGCGTCTTCGGGGACCGGCTCCGGCGTGCGCGCGATGAGATGGGCGATGACCTCGCTGTCGGTCGTCCCCGCAAACTCCACCCCGCCCGCCTCGAGTTCCGCGCGGAGCTGGGGGGCGTTGATGAGATTTCCGTTGTGGGCCAGGGCCAGCGGTCCCCACGGGGAGGGGACCACGAGCGGCTGCGCGTTCTCCAACCGCACCGAGCCCATCGTCGAGTAGCGCACGTGCCCGACGGCCAGCTGCCCGGGCAGCCGCGCAATGCGGTCGGCGTCGAAGACCTGGAACACCAGGCCCATCCCGCGATGGTGCCAGAGGCCGGCGCCATCGCTTGTGGCGATGCCTGCACTCTCCTGCCCGCGATGCTGCAGCGAATACAATCCAAGGTGCGCCATCGGCGCGGCCGGGCCGTCCCCGCTCACGATCCCGATCACGCCGCACTCTTCGCGGAGGCCATCGGCCTCCGCGAGGGAACGCGGAATCGCGGGAACGCGGAAACGCGACGCCTTCATAGGATGTCCGCCAGCGATTCGTATGCGCGGCTGAGTTCATCGAGCGCAAGATCGATCGTCCATCCTTGCTCCCGCTGGCCGGTCGCCGCAATCCGGAGGCGGTCGCCGCCGGTGCGGCCGAGGATCGCGACTGGGACGCCGTGGACGGCGGCCAGTACCTGAAGATCGCTGAGCCGGTCTTCGGGCAGTGAGAGGATGAACCGCGACGGGGCTTCCCCGAAGAGGGCGGCATCCGTGCGCGCGGCCGCCGGGAGCGTCACGTCAGCACCGATGGTGCCCAGGATCGCAGATTCCGCCACCGCCACGGCCGCTCCGCCGTCGCTGCAGTCGTGGGCAGAAGACAGCCAGCCCCGCGCCACAGCCTCACGCACCACGGCGAGAACGCGCTGGTGTGCGTCAAGATCCACATCCGCCGGACGGCCGGCCTCGATCCCGTGGACGGCACTGGCGTAGGAGCTCGCAGCCATATCCGGATCCGCCGCGCTGATCAGCACGATAATGTCTTCCGCCTCACGGAAGCCGGCGCCGCAGGTCCGGGACACATCCTCGAGGAGGCCCACCATCGTGATCACCGGCGTCGGCAGCACGGGGCCATCGGGTGACTCGTTGTAGAAGGACACATTGCCACCAACCACGGGAATCCTCATCGCGCGGCAGGCATCGGCGATCCCCGTCACGGCCTGGCGGAAGGTCCAAAAGACCTCCGGATGCTCAGGATTGCCGAAGTTCAAACAGTCGGTGAGTCCAAGCGGCGCTGCCCCCACACAGGCGAGGTTGGCGGCAGCCTCGGCCACCGCCCGCCTCGCCCCGCGATAGGGATCGAGATCCGCGAGCCGGCCGTCTCCATCGGCGACCAGCGCCAGGCCGCGAGGAGAAAGTTCGGGTAGGCGAAGCACGGCGGCATCACCGGCGCCGGGTACCACGACGGTCCGAATCTGCACCATGTGGTCATACTGCTCGTAGACCGCGCGCTTGTGGGCGACGGCAGGCGTAGACAGCAGCGTACGCAGCGCTGCTGCCGGATCCACCATCGGGAGATCCGGCATCGTCCAGCGCGCGCGCAGCGTGGCCGGTTCGCGCGCGGCCGGGCGGTGGACCGGCGCCTCGGCCAGCGCGTATGGCGGCAGCGACACCAGCGGCGTGCCGCCGGAGTGCACCGTCAGCGACGGAGCAGCGACCACGTCGCCGACCACCGCCGCCCGCAAGCCCCAGCGCCGGTAGATCTCGGCCACGCGCCCCGTCGCCCCAGGTGCCACGACGAGCAGCATGCGCTCCTGCGACTCGGACAGCAAGATCTCATCAGGACGCATGCCCTCTTCGCGCACGGGTACACGCTCGAGCTCGAGGCGCATCCCCATCCCGCCGCGGGCCGCCATCTCGCTGGTGGCGCAGGTGAGTCCTGCGGCCCCGAGGTCCTGCACCGCAATCACGCCGCCGGCGCGCAGCGCGTCGAGCGTAGCCTCGATCAGGAGCTTGCCCGCGAACGGATCGCCGATCTGCACCGAGGCCCGGTCCTCGCGCTCGGACCCGGTATCGAGTTCTGCTGAGGCAAACGCGGCGCCACCGATGCCGTCGCGACCGGTGCGCGCGCCGACGAGCATCACGGCATTGCCGGGGCCCGCGGCGCGAGACCGCGCCACGTCACCGTGCCGGAGCAATCCGACGCAAGCCACATTCACCAGCGGCGTGCCCCGGTAGCCGGGGTGCGCCACCAGTTCCCCGGCGACGGTGGGGATGCCGACGCAGTTGCCGTACGCCGCAATGCCGGCGATGATCCCGGCGGCCTGGCGGCGCGATGTGGGGTCGTCCAGCGGCCCGAAGCGCAGCGAGTCCACCAGGGCGATCGGGCGGGCGCCCATGGAGAGCACGTCGCGGATGATCCCGCCCACTCCCGTGGCGGCGCCGTTGAAGGGATCCACCGCGCTCGGATGATTGTGGCTTTCCATCTTAAACGCGACCGCCCACCCACCGCCGATGTCCAGCACGCCGGCATTTTCGCCGGGGCCCTGCAGCAGGCGCGGGCTCTCCGCGGGCAGCAGCTCGAGCGTGACTTTAGAGTGCTTGTACCCGCAATGTTCCGACCACATCACCCCGAACATCCGCAGCTCCAGCGGGGATGGATCCCGCCCCAGCCGGCGGCGGATTTCCTCGTACTCGTCGCGCGTCAGGCCGACGGATTCTGGAGCCAGCGTGGCCGTCGTCATCTACTTTGGCCCTTTAGTCATCGCGAGCCCCGAAGGGGCGTGGCGATCTCCCCTGTTGCGAGGGGCGCAGCCCCGTGGCAATCTCGTACAAACGAGATTGCTTCGGCGCTTCGCGCCTCGCAATGACGGTGGTGATCACCGATTCGAAGAGCAGCCTCCCGTCACGAGATCCAAGCACCTCTTCAGACGCTCGCTCGGGGTGGGGCATGAGCCCGACCACATTGCCCGCCGGATTGCACACGCCGGCGACGTTGCGGACCGACCCGTTGGGGTTGGCGTCGGAGGTGACACGGCCGTCCGCATCGCAGTATCGAAAGACCACTTGCCCGGCCTCCTCAATCGTGGACAACAGTGATCCGGGGGCGAAGTAGTTCCCCTCACCGTGCGCAATCGGCATCTGCAGTACGTGGCCCTCGCGCAGCGTTCGCGTGAACGGCGTCTGCGTGGACTCCACGCGGACGTGGACCGTCGTGCACCGGAAGCGCAGGACGGCGTTCCGCAGCATCGCTCCGGGC
Organism: Candidatus Segetimicrobium genomatis; assembly: GCA_005882295.1. Lineage (GTDB taxonomy): Bacteria > Sysuimicrobiota > Sysuimicrobiia > Sysuimicrobiales > Kaftiobacteriaceae > Telluricultor. The sequence continues at coordinate 4,400 of VBAI01000167.1, forward strand.
AGCAGCCCGGCTTCGAGCAAGATCTGAAACCCGTTGCAGATCCCCAGCACTGCACCGCCCACCTGCGCGAATGCGCGCACCGCGGTCATCACCGGGGCGCGGGCCGCCACGGCCCCGGCGCGCAGGTAGTCACCGTAGGCGAACCCACCCGGCAGGACGACCGCGTCCAACCCGTCGAGAGACCGCTCCTCATACCAGACCTCCTCGACCTCCTGGCCGAGTACCGCGCGCAGCACGTGGACGCAATCGCGATCGCAGTTGCTGGCAGGAAAGATGACAACGCCGAACCTCATCACCGAACCTCCCGGGAACGCGGGAACGCGGGAACGCGGGAACGCGACTTCTCTTCCCCATCTTCATCCCGTTCCACCCGCCACTCTTCGATCAGAGGGTTCGCCAGGAAGCGTTCGCACATCGCATCGAGGGTCTCGGGCGGCATCTCATCCGGCACGGCCAGTTCGATGCATTTGCCGACTCGCACACCGCCGACGGACTCGTAACCCAGCGCGCGGAGCCCCTGCTGGACGGCCTGCCCCTGCGCGTCGAGCACGCCGGGCTTCAATGTGACGATGATCCGGATCGTCGTCATCGGTCAGATCCGGTGAGCCGGCGATACGTTTCCAGGTATCGCTCGCGGGTTGCTGCGATGACCTCCGCGGGCAGGGCCGGCGCCGGGGGTTCGTGATTCCAGCCGATCGCGTTCAAATAGTCGCGCACATATTGTTTGTCGAACGGCTGGAGGGACTGCGGATAGGACCCGCCCTCCCAGTACCGCGATGAGTCGGGGGTGAGGGCCTCGTCAATCAGCATCAGCCGACCGTCCCGCCGGCCGAACTCAAACTTCGTGTCGGCGAGAATCAGCCCGCACAGCGCCGCGTGGGTGGCCGCAAACGTGTATAACCGGACGCTGAGCTCTCGCAGCTCACCTGCGGCGCCGGTACCGACCAGTTCGACAAGTCCAGGGTAGGTGATATTCTCATCGTGCCCGGACATGGCTTTCGTCGCCGGCGTGAAGATCGGCTCGAGCAGGGCGTCCCCGTTGCGCAACCCCGCCGGGAGCGCCAGCCCAGCCACGCTGCCGCTACGGCGATACTCTTCCCACGCCGAGCCGGTCAGGTAGCCGCGGACGACACACTCCACATCGATGCGCTCGCAGCGCTCGACGAGCATCGTGCGACCTGCCAGCGCCGGCAGCGCCGCTGGATCCAGCCCCGGCGCCCGGCGCGCGATGTCGACTGGATCCCACGTGATGAGATGGTTGGTGACGATGTGGGCGGTACGGGCAAACCAGAATGCCGAGAGGGCGGTGAGGACTCGTCCTTTGTCAGGCACCGGCGTCGGCAGCACGTGGTCAAACGCAGAGATCCGGTCAGTAGCCACGATCAGTAGATTCCGCCCGGCCTCATAGACGTCGCGCACCTTGCCGCGCCGATATAGAGGAAGGGGCAGGGCCGTTTCAGCAACAGGACGGGCCTCGGGCATCGGGCTCCGGGCTTCGGTGGAGAGATCGGACATCGATTCCCTCCCTGTAGTCATTGCGAGGAGCGGAGCGTTGTCGGGGTCCCCGCAAATTCGCTGTCCAAATTTGCGGGGTGGCAAGCAATCTCCGGCGTACCAGGGGATTGCTCCGGCCCTCCGGGCTTCGCAATGACCGCGGACTTCGGAATCCCAACACGCTCCAAAATCGCGTCGACGTGCCGCAGGTAATAGCCGTAATCAAAGAGGCGGTCCAGGTCAGCGGATGTGAACCGGCCGCTGCTCAGCAAGCCCTCCCGGAACGACTGCCGGTTCTCGTGAACGGCCCCAGCCGCCGTCTGCACGATGCGGTAGGCCTCGTCACGCGGCAGTCCCTGCTCCACCAGCGCCAGGAGCACGCGGTGGCTGAAGACCAGCCCGCCGGTGAGGTCCAAATTTGCGCGCATCGCCTCCGGGTAGACTCGCAGCCCGCGCAGCACAACGGCCAACTTGCGTAGCATATAGTGGAGCAATGCGGTCGAACCGGGGATCGCGATGCGCTCCACGGACGAGTGCGAGATATCGCGCTCCCCCCACAACGCCTGGTCTTCCATCGCGGCCAGCGCATGCCCCCGCAGCAGACGGGCCAGCCCGCAGATGCGCTCGCAGAGGATCGGGTTCCGCTTGTGCGGCATGGCTGACGAGCCTGTCTGCCCTTCCAGGAAGGGTTCCTCGACCTCGCCGATCTCTGTGCGCGCGAGGGTGCGGATCTCGGTGGCGATCTTCTCGAGTGTGCCGCCGGTGACGGCGATGGCCGCGAGGTACTCGGCGTGCCGGTCTCGTTGGATGATCTGCGACGAGACCCGCGCCGGCACCAGGCCCAGCGCGCGGCACACAGACTCCTCGACGGCAGGGTCAAGGTGCGCGTAGGTGCCGACCTCTCCGGAGATCTTGCCCACCGCGACCTCGTGGCGCGCGCGGCGCAGACGATCGGCTCCCCGGCGGACTTCCTCTCGCCACAGCGCCGCCTTCAAGCCGAAGGCGATCGGCTCCGCATGCATACCGTGGGTCCGGCCGACCATCAGCGTGGCACGGTGCGAGTCTGCCAGCCCGGCCAGCGCGTCAACGACGGACTGTGCCTCCGCCAGCAGGAGGTCCGCGGCACGGACCATGAGCACAGAGAGAGACGTATCGACCACGTCGGATGACCCCAGGCCGAGGTGCAGGTACCGCGCCTCCGGACCGGTGAGTTCCGCGATCGATCTCAGGAACGCCACAACATCGTGCTGCGTCTCGGTGCGCTCGATCTCATCGATCCGTTCCGGCGTACCGACACGCGCGGTAGCCCGCAACCGCCGGGCCACGTCGACCGGCACCATCCCTCGCTGCGCCTGAGCCTCGCACGCCAGCAGTTCGATCTCCAGCCACGTCGCGAATTTGGTTTCCGGCGACCAGAGCGTCGCCATTTCTGGAGTGGTGTAGCGATCGATCATCTCGAACCCCCAACTGCGGGATTAGAGGCTGGGGATTGGGGATTGGCCAAATCCCGAAGTGTGATAAGCGCTTCGCGCTCACGCCCCACACCGACCATCGAGACGGGCGCGCCGGTGACCTGCTCGATCCGTGCCAGGAATGCCCGCGCCTCGGCCGGCAGCTCGTCGATGGTCCGAGCGTCACTCGTCTCCCGCCACCCGGGTAGCTCCTCGTACACAGGCTGCACGCGCGCCATCGCCGCCGTGTGCGGAACCGTGGTCAGCACGCGGGGCCCATCCCGATAGGCGACGCAGATCTTCACGGTCTCAAACCCGTCGAGCACATCCAGCTTCATCACCGCCAGGTCCGTGAACCCGGAGACCTCGGCGGCAAACCGCGCGGCGACGCCGTCAAACCACCCACACCGGCGCGGCCGGCCGGTACTGGCTCCATATTCCTGTCCCAGTTCCCGCAGGCGGGCGCCGAGTCCATCTCCAAGCTCGGTCGGCATTGGACCCGCACCGACCGCCGTTGAATATGCCTTGACCACCCCGATCACGCGCCCGATGCGCTGAGGCGGAATCCCCGCGCCGGCGCACGCGCCCCCGGCCAGGCAGGTGGACGACGTGACATACGGATACGCTCCCCAGTCCAGGTCGCGCATCACGCCCAACTGCCCCTCCAGAAGGATCGCGTCGTCACGGCGCAAGGCCGCCTGGACCAGTGGGTGTGTGTCGACGACGTACGGGATCAGCCGGTCGCTCCACTCTTCGCACAGGTACCAAAGCTCCCCGGCGGTCACGGTGCGGCCGAGCAACGCCGTGGCCCGCCGCGACGCCTCATTGAGTCGCTCCTGCAGGAACTGGGGCTCGAGCAGATCGCCGGCACGGATCCCGGTGCGCGCGGCCTTCTCAGCGTACACGGGCCAGATGCCGCGACGGGTCGTGCCGTGCGCCTTAGGCCCGCGCGCGACCTCAACGGTCTCGTCGACTTCGACGTGAAATGGGAAGACAAGATGCGCCCGATCGGAGATGCGCAGGCGGGCGGTCGAAATGCCTGCCGCCTCCAGCATATCCAGCTCCTCGAACAGGGCGGCCGGATTGACGACCACACCCGGGCCGATGACGCAGTCGACCTCCGCGTAGCAGATTCCGGAGGGGACCTGGTGCAGACGCAGCGTCCCTCGTTCACTGACGACGGTGTGCCCGGCGTTGTTGCCGCCGTTGTAACGAATGACCAGGTTGGCTCCGGCCGCCAGGGCGTCGACCACCTTGCCCTTGCCCTCGTCGCCCCAGTGGCCGCCCACGATTGCGGTTACCGGCATCCCCTGCTCCTTCTTGTCATTGCGAGCCGCGACGCGGCGAAGCAATCTCCTCGGACGCCGGAGATTGCTTCGGCCCTTCGGGCCTCGCAATGACAGCTGGTTGGTTCGGTCCCTCGGCAGCTTCCTCAATCTTGCGCGCCATCTTCGCCTTGAACTCCCGCAGCCGCTCTCGCAACTCGGGATCATGGGTGGCCAGCATCTGCACGGCCAGAATGGCGGCGTTGCGGGCGCCCCATGGACCGATGGAGACCGTCGCCACCGGCACCCCGGGGGGCATCTGTACCGTGGAGAGCAGTGAGTCCAATCCCCCCAATCCTGTGGCCTCCAGCGGCACGCCGATGACTGGGAGGACCGTGCGGGCGGCCAGGGCCCCGGCCAGGTGGGCGGCCCCGCCGGCCGCGGCGATGAGCACTCGGATGCCTCGGGCTTCAGCGGCGCGCGCATAGCGATCCAGCAACTCGGGCGACCGATGCGCTGAGGCGACGACGAGTTCAGGCGTGATGCCGAACTCGGTCAGCGTGCGGGTGGCCTCTTCCATTGCCGGCCGGTCGGAATCGCTGCCCAGGACGATGCCGACGACAGGATTCAGGTCACCGGTCACGCTCTGATGAGATCCGCTACGCTCCTCAGGCATGAGACTGGGCCTCCTCTGATACTAGAACGGCAGTCCTGCGATCCGTGGCCTGCGACCTTCCACCTATGTCCGTGCGATACTGCATCCCGTCGAATGTGATCCGAGACACGCCCGCGTAGGCACGCTCGCGCGCCTGGTCCAGCGTAGGGCCGAGCCCGACCACATTCAGGACGCGGCCGCCGGCGGTGATCAGCTGACCGTCGCGAGTGGCGGTGCCGGCGTGGAAGACGAGGGCGTCCGCAGGGGGCGACGCGAGGCCGTTGATGACACACCCCGTGTGGTAGGAACCGGGGTATCCTCCGGAGGCGAGCACCACGCACGCCGCCGCCGCATCGCGCCAGCGCAAGCTGGGTCGCCTGGCTTCAAGCGTATCGAGCATGGCCCCGGTCAGATCCCCCTCAAGCAACGGAAGAATGACCTGGGCTTCTGGGTCCCCGAACCGGCAGTTGAACTCCAGAACTTTCGGCCCATCCGCAGTTACCATGATTCCTGCGTACAGGACGCCGGCATAGGGCCGCCCTTCGCGCACCATCCCGGCGGCCACGCGCTCCAGCATCTCGGCGATCTGCTGATGGACGCCGTCCGCCATCGGGGCCGGCGCAATCGCACCCATGCCGCCCGTATTGGAGCCGCAATCGCCGTCGCCAGCTCGTTTGTAGTCCCGGGCGGGGACGAGCGGCCAGACGCGCTCTCCGCACACGAGCGCCAGCACGCTGGCTTCCTCACCCTGCAGGCACTCTTCGATCACCACACGCGCCCCCGCTGGACCGTGAACCCGCCGCACCATCAGGTCGGCGACGGCCGTCTCGGCCTCATCCACCGTGTGCGCGACCACGACACCTTTGCCAGCCGCGAGCCCGTCGGCTTTGACCACAACGGGACCGCGTGCCCGGCGGAGGTAAGCCAGCGCCTCCTCGGCGCCGTCGAACACCTCGAAATCCGCGGTGGGGATCTGCCACCTGCGCATAAGGGATTTGGCGAAGACTTTGCTGGCTTCGATCTGCGCCGCAGCGGCCGTGGGCCCGAACACTCTCAATCCCCGCGCGGCGAACACGTCGGCGAGGCCTGCGGCGAGCGGAGCCTCAGGACCGACGACCGTCAGGTCGATACGGAGGTCGGCGGCAATCGACGCAAGGGCTGTGGCATCGGTCGGTGCAACCGGAAGACACGTCGCAACGGAGGCGATTCCTGGGTTTCCAGGCGCGGCGTATGCCTTTACCCCACCGCTCTGGACGAGCCGCCAGGCCAGGGCGTGCTCCCTGCCACCGGAACCCACAACAAGTACCTTCAGCAAACTCGGCCCCGAGAAAGTTCGTGATTATGACGGGTTCTATGCCGAATGCCCGCGCCAAATACGTCCAGACGACCCAATACTAAACGAACTCTTCTCACATCACAACAATGTTCGTATTTATGACCAAGTTGTTCGGGTTTCGTCGTGACCGCTCAGCATTTCAAAGGGGTCAGACCCCTTTGATTAGGGAAAACAAAAGCCCCGCCGGACGACCGGCGGGGCACACGCGCATGTCGAGGAAGCGCTACATGGGCGGCATGGGCGGAGCGGCCGGGGCCCTCTCCTCCTCCGGCTTCTCCACAACCATCGCCTCCGTCGTCAGCAGCAGAGAAGCCACGCTGGCGGCGTTCTGGAGCGCCGAGCGCACCACCTTGGCCGGATCCACGATCCCGGCCTTCACCATGTCCTCGAACTTGCCGCTCAGCACGTTGTAGCCGATCCCAACGGATTTCTCCTTCAACTGCTCGACGATCAGCCATCCCTCCTGGCCGGCATTGACCGCAAGCATCCGCGCGGGCTCCATCAGCGCCCGGGTAACCAGGTTTACGCCCGTGCGCTCGTCGCCCTCCGCCTCGATCTTGGCGAGGCCCTTGGCGACATGGGTGAGCACGCTGCCGCCACCGGGCACGACACCCTCTTCCACCGCGGAGCGGGTAGCGCGGAGCGCGTCCTCGGTCCGAGTCTTGCGGTATTTGAGCTCGGCCTCGCTGGGCGCGCCCACCTTGATCACCGCCACGCCACCCGAGAGTTTGCCGAGTCGTTCCTGGAGTTTCTCGCGGTCGTAGTCGGATTCGGTCTCCTCAATCTGCTTGCGCAGCTGGGTGATACGCTTCTGGATCCCATCCTGTTTGCCCGCGCCGCCGACAACGATCGTCTCCTCCTTGCGGACGCGAACCTGCCGGGCCCGACCCAGCTGGGTCACGTCGACGTTCTCCAGCTTCAGGCCCACCTCGTCAGAGATGACCTGGCCGCCGGTGAGGATGGCGATGTCGTCGAGGATCGCCTTGCGCCGTTCGCCGAACGCCGGCGCTTTCACGGCGCAGGAGTGCAGCGTCCCGCGCAACTTGTTGACCACCAGCGTCGCCAGCGCTTCACCCTCGATGTCCTCCGCGATCACCAGAAACGGCCGCGCCACCTGGGCGATCTTCTCCAGCACCGGCAGCAGGTCTTTGATCGCGGAGATCTTCTTGTCGGTGATGAGGATGAAGGGATCTTCCAGCACCGCCTCCATCTTCTCGGGGTCGGTCACAAAGTACGGGGAGACATAGCCCTTGTCGAACATCATCCCCTCGACCACCTCGACCGTCGTCTCGATGCCCTTGCTCTCCTCGACGGTGATCACGCCATCTTTGCCGACCTTGTCCATGGCGTCGGCGATGAGGCTGCCCACCGTGGGATCGTTGGCGGAGATGCTGGCCACCGACTGGATCGCGTCCTTGGTCTCGACCGGCTTGGCGATCTTGCGGATCTCCTCCACCGCCACAGCGACGGCGCGGTCGATGCCGCGCTTTAACGCCATCGGGTTGGCGCCGGCCGCAACCATCTTCAGGCCCTCACGAATGAGCGACTGGGCGAGCACGGTCGCCGTGGTGGTGCCGTCGCCGGCGACGTCCTCGGTCTTGGTGGCGACCTCCCGTACCAGCTGGGCGCCTGCATTCTCGAAAGGGTCTTCCAGCTCGATCTCCCGCGCGACGGTGACGCCGTCGTGCGTGATAATGGGCGACCCAAATTTCTTTTCCAGAACGACGTTCCGGCCCTTGGGGCCGAGCGTGATCTTCACGGCGTCTGCCAGCTTGTTGACGCCGCGCTCCATCGCCCGCCGGGCCGATTCGTCAAATGCGAGGATCTTCGGCACAACAACTCACCTCCACACGGATTCGGCAGCGGGTAGCGGGAAACGGGAAACAACTGCACGCGTCCGACTGTTTCCCGCTTCCAGCTTCCCGATTCCGGTAGTTATCGTTTGGCTGCGGCGGGCTCACGCTCAATGACGCCGAGGATATCGCTCTGCCGCAGAATCAGGTGCTCCACGCCGTCGATCTTGAATTCACTCCCCGAGTACTTGGCGTAGAGGACGTGATCGCCGACCTTCACGTCCAGGGGCATCCGCTTCTCACCCTCTTCGTCCCACTCGCCCGGACCGACGGCGACGACCTCACCCCGCTGGGGCTTTTCTTTGGCCGTATCAGGCAGGACAATCCCGCTCTTGGTCCGGTCCTCGTCCTCCATAGGTTTGACCAGCACGCGGTCTCCAAGCGGCCGCAGCTTCATGGCTATTCCTCCTTCGCGATGTGGATTAGCACTCGAGGCTTGTGAGTGCTAGGCACCACTATCTTAGAGGGCTCTTGCCTCTCGTTCAAGTCCATTTCGAGCTTCCCCCCTCCCAATTTGGGGTCTCGCCGGGACCCGGCGGCGCCCTGCCTCCCCGGATGCCAGCGAGCGCCGTGGGCCGGCAGGTGTAAGGCGCGCGGGGAAGGGGCATGCAGAGAGTACCCACGGTTCTGGAGGCTCCGAATGCCAGATATGACCGGCGAGCAGGCGGGCGCCGGGCTGCTGATCGTCGCCGGGCTGGTCGCCCTCGGGATAGTGTCCGGGCTGGCCGCCCGATTGATCCCCGCTATCGTTGCGGTGCCGGCGGGCGCCGCCGCCATCCTCCTGCTGGCCGCCCGGGGCATTGCCCAGTCGCGTGCCGCGGCCGCCCGAGCCGTCGAGGTTCGCTCCATCCGCGCGGTTTTTGCCGCCGGTGGCAATCTCCTTGGCACCCTGGACGAGACTCGAGTTTTGCGACACGCGGCCGAAGCCGGCGCGCGATTGAGCGCGCACGCTGGGGCCGGCCTGCTGTACCTGCCCGAAGAGGGGGGCCGATTCGCCCTCAGAGCCGCATGGGGGCTGGACGGTCCCATGCGGGAACAGGCGGAGCTGCCTGCGCTCGCCCCCACCGTCGCGGAGGCCGCCACCACGCGGAAGACAGTCATGGTATCGCTGCAGGGGACCGCGGGCGCCTATCGGACAGGCTGCCTGCTCCCGCTGCACGGGAAATCCGGGCTGGTGGGCGTGCTCGCGTTGCTGAGCCAAAAACCTGCCTCGGCTTTCCGGCCGGAGATCCCAGCGCTGGAATATTACGCGGCGCACACCGCGCTGGCCATCGGCAACTCCCGCCTCTATGGGCAGGTGCAGGAGATGTTCATCTCTTCAATCACCGCGCTGGCGGCTGCCGTCGATGCCAAAGACGCCTACACGCACGGGCACTCCGAAGACATTGCTGACCTGGCCACGATGATCGCCCGCGAGCTGCAGTTGTCGCCACAGGACGTCGAGAAGGTACGCCTGGCCGGGCTGCTGCACGATGTGGGCAAGATCGGTATTCCCGATGCTATTTTGCGCAAGCCCGGAAGACTTGATCCGGCGGAGCGGGCGGTCATGATGACGCACGTCACGCTCGGCGCATCGATTCTCGACAAACCCGGACCTCTCCGGGATCTGGTGGCCATCGTGCGGCACCACCATGAGCACTACGATGGCCACGGCTACCCTAACGGCCTGCGGGGCAGCGAGATTCCGATCGGATCGGCGATCCTGGCGGTCGCGGAAGCCTTCGACGCCATGACAAGCCAGCGGGCCTACCATGCCGCCCGTCCTGTCGACGCCGCCCTTGAGGAGTTGCAGGGCCACGCCGGAACCCAGTTCCACCCGCAGGTCGTCGATGCGCTGGCCCGTATCGTCGCCAGGGAGCGCGACACCGGATCACCCTGGTTCCTGGCGCTGGAAACGCGGATCAACACTCCGGTCACCGGCTCCGTGACCAGGAACCAGGCGCCGGCCGCTTCAGAAGACGCCGCCATGGTCTGGCAGCTGACACAGCAACTGCGTGAGACCGGCGATCTCGCGCAGTTGCTAACCATGCTCGCGGCCACGACCGCCAAGCTGATCTCCTGCGCAGGGTGCGCGGTTCTGCTCCTGGATGAACGCGGCTCGACTCTCTCGGTTGAAGCGACGACGTCAGCCGAACCAGCGCCGGGCACGGTATTCCCCCGGAGCCGCTCGCCGCTGTGGCAGGCAGTGGAACAGCGCGCGATCCAGCGGACCGGCGAGCACTCAGGAGTGGTCGTGCCGCTGGTGGCTGGCGGGCAGGCCGTGGGCGTGCTGCAAGCGGAAGAGATCGACCGCCAGGGTGAGCGGCTGCTGGCCATTATCGCGGAGACCGCGGCGCCCGCGGTGCAGGCCGCGCTCCTGCGGGCCCGGGCTGAACGCTCTGCCGCCGCCGATGAATTGACCGGGCTCCTCAACCGCCGTTCGCTCGTGGCCCACCTCCACCAGGAAGTGGCGCGGCAGAAACGGTACGGCACGCGCTTCGCCCTGGTCCTGACCGATATCATTGGGCTGGCCGCCTTCAATGCGCAGCATGGCTATGACGCCGGGGACGATCTCATCCGCCGCACGGGGGAACTCCTGGCCGCCAACGTCCGTCAGGTCGACTTCCCGGCGCGGCTGGTGGGCGGAACGCTGGCCTTGCTCATGCCTGAGGTGGACCGGGTGGAGGCCGAGCGGGCCGTTCGACGCTTGCAGGCGATGGTCAACGAGCGCGAGGTCACGATCTTGGGGCGGTTCATGCGGGCCCAACCCCTGCGATGGGCGGTAGCCTGCTGCCCGGAGGACGGCACAGACGCCGACCTGCTCCTGGCAACTATCGAGCGCCGCCTTCAAGCAGAACCCGAACCATCTCCCCACTGACGAACGTCCGGACTCCCTCCGCAAGCCACCGGAAAAACCCTTACGCACAGAGTTATGCACATTATCCACAGGCACGCTATCCCCATTCCGCCCAGCTCCATTCCGAACTGATGGCGATTACGCGAGGGAATTGTTCGGGGTTTGCTCCAACGAAAGGTCGCTCGAGGCACCCAACCCCAGGTCCGACCCGCCGCCGCGGCGCAGACGATAGAATGCGGCGGCCGCGATCATAGCGGCATTGTCGCTGCACAGCGATGGAGGCGGCACGACCAGGCGGCAACCCGCTGCCGCACACGCGCGCTGCATTTCGGCCCTGAGCCAGGTGTTGGCGGCCACTCCGCCGACCAGCATGACGGTTTTCACCCCCAGCGACTGTGCCGCCCGCATGCTCTTGTCCACAAGCACGTCCACCACGACCCGCTGGAAACCGGCGGCGAGATCCGCCTTGAACTGACCGTCGGCCCGAGCAGCGGCGTGGAGGGCCCGCAGCGCGGCCGTCTTGATCCCGCTGAAGGAGAACTCCAGGGAATCGTCGATCCGGCCCGACCTCCGCCGGAAGGGCATCGGTGCCGGCAGCGGGACGGTGCGTGGATCCCCGGTGCGAGCGAGCCGGTCGATCTCAGGCCCGCCAGGATACCCCAGTCCCATGGCGCGCGCGACCTTGTCAAAGGCCTCGCCCGCGGCATCGTCGCGTGTCCTGCCCAGGGTGCGGTACTGCGCATGGTCGGACACGGCGACGAGATCGGTGTGCGCTCCAGAGACGACCAGAGCCAGGGCGGGAAATGCCAGGTCAGGCTCAGTGAGAAATGCCGCGTAGATGTGCCCTTCGAGGTGGTTCACGCCCACCAGGGGCAGATCCAGGCTGAGGGCGAGAGATTTCGCCGCGGCCACGCCGACGGCCAGCGCTCCCACCAGTCCCGGCCCGCAGGTCACCGAGAGGGCGTCGAGGTCGCGCAGTGTCACGCCGGCCTTCTCCAGGGCTTCGTCGATCACCGGGAGCAGACGTTCGATGTGTTTGCGAGATGCCAGTTCGGGCACCACGCCACCAAACCGGCGATGGAGATCGGCCTGAGAGGCGACGACGCTGCTCTCGATGACCCGGCCGTCTCTGACCACCGAGGCCGCGGTCTCGTCACAGGAGGTTTCGATACCGAGGATGCGCATAAGTCAGGCGTCACCGGCGTCGTCAAGTTCCGCCCTCAGCTTGGCGAGCCGGTGCTGGTAGTCTCGCTCCTGCAAATTTCCGCTCCACATCACGATGGCGTCCTCGCGGTTGTCGCTGTAGTACCCCTTGCGCGTGCCAATTTCACGGAAACCATATTTCTTGTACAGGGTCTGGGCCGTGGCGTTCGACTTGCGCACTTCCAGGGTCATCCAGCGTGCGCCGCGCCCAAGGGCCGCGTCGATCAACCCCACCAGCAGCCGCTCCCCGATGTGCTGGCCCCGGAACGCCGGATCAACCGCGATCGTGGTGATGTGGGCTTCATCGAGGATGACCCACATCCCGGCATACCCTACGATGTCGCCGTCCGTGCGGGCCACCAGGTACGCCGCCAGCCGGTTTTCGGTCAATTCGTGCGTGTAGGCGTCCCGCGGCCACGGCGTGTTGAACGACTCCCGCTCGATCTCCACCACGCGGGGGATGTCTTCCATCTTCATCGCTTCCAGCGTGACACGCGTAATCTGCTTCATCCACTACGCCTGGTCGACCGGCGACCGCACGTATCTGGGCCACAGCCGGTACAGATCATTGTGTTCGCCGCGGGACAGCCGCTCCCATCCCAACCGCCCGACGGAGACCGCCGTCGGATACCACTGCGCGCGCGGCGCGAGCACAGCATCGGGCCGCATCCCGGCGATCACCTCCGCGTAGCCTGCCAGCGCGTCCCCGCTGAAGGTCAGCGGCCCGGCCGGAAGCTGCCGCAACACCCGCTCCACCGGCCCGACGACCTCGTCGACAATGGGGCGGGCCGCACCGCCGCCCGCATAGACCGCGGCCGCCACCTCTCCCCGGCGCACGTCCATCATCGCGCACACCGCACCGGCCGCCTGGGTGCCGAGGGCCACGGCGGCAAGCGTCGGGACGCCGGCCGCGGGGATCCCCCTCGCCCGGGCCCACGCCGAGGCGGTGGCAATGCCGATGCGCAGACTTGTGAAGGACCCGGGGCCGGTGGAAACGGCCACGGCCTCAACCTGGGCGACGGTCCATCCGGCGCTCCCGAGCAGCCGTTGCAGCGCCGGCGCCAGCCACTCCAGGTGCCGCCGTGGGACGAACTCGCTGATCACCGCGACGGTCTCGCTGTCCTGCAACAGCGCGACACTGCCCAGGCTCGTCGCGGTCTCTATCGCGAGGATGCGCATTCTCGCGCGACGGTCTGCACCACGTCTGTGTAGCGAGGACCCCGCGGCAAAAATTCCAGCGTGCGCGTGTCATCGCCGTTTCGAAAGCGAATGGTAATCCACAGATGCTCTGCCGGCAGCAGCGGCCCGGCCTTCTCCGCCCACTCGAGCACCACAAGGCCGGTGCCGTCAAGGAGCTCATCCAGCCCAAGGTCCTCAAGTTGCTGGGGCCGGTCGAGCCGGTACAGGTCCACGTGGTAGACGGTCACCGCGCCGCGATAGGCCCGGATGAACGTGAATGTGGGGCTGGCGATGTAGCCGGCCGCACCGGCCCCCTCCGCGATCCCACGCGCCAGCACGGTCTTTCCTGCACCCAGGTCTCCTGACAGCGCGACGATATCTCCGGCCTGCAGCAGTTGTCCCAGACGGCGGCCCAAGGCCTCGGTCTGCTCGGGGCTGGATGTATCGATGCGAACCTGGGAGATGTTCCCGGCTCGAGGTTCGGGCCTGGGGCCTGGGACCTCGGGCATGGTCAGCGCGGGCCTGGGCGCACGCGGAGGCGAAGCCCGTTCACCCCGACGACCGTGACGCGCTCTCCCTGCCGGATCGTCGTCTTGTCCTCCGCCTCCGCCGTCCACATCTCGCCCTGCGCGTAGACCATCCCCTCAGGATTCAGATCGGTCCGGGCCACGCCGCTGGCGCCCACCAAGCCTTCCCGGCCGCTGCGGACCTTCGTGCGCTGCGCGCGCACGCCGGCGCCCACCGCGAACAGGAAGAACGCACCCGTCAGCAGTGCCGTGAACACGGCCAGCTTCAGCGACACCTGCAGGAACGGCGATTGCCGTTCTGTCAGCAGCAGCGCGCCAAAGAAAAACGCCAGGATGCCGCCGATGGTGAGCACCCCATGCCCAGGCACCTTGAGATCTGCGATAAAAAACAGGACCGAGAATGCGATCAGGGCCAGCCCTGCCACGTTGACCTGCAGGATGGCAAATGAGGCCAGCGCCAGGATCAAGGCGATCGCCCCGACCACGCCGGGCAAGATGGCGCCGGGATTGCCCAGCTCGAAGATGATCCCGTAGATGGCGATGGTCATCAAGATCAGGCCGATGTTGGGATCGCTGAGCAGATCGAGCAGCCGCTCGCCGGGATCCATCCCGATGCTGCGCACGACGGCGTGGCCGGTGGCGAGGCGCACCGGACCGGATTCAGTCTCCACCTCACGACCGTCAATCTTGGTCAGCAGATCCCGCACGTCCACCGCCACCAGATCGACGACGTGCTGCGCCACCGCCTCTTCCTCGTCGATGGACACGCTCTCGCGCACCGCCTTCTCCGCCCAGTCCCCATTCCGGCCGCGCCGGCGTGCGATCGTCCGGATGTTCGCCACCGCATCGTTGGTGACTTTTTCCAGCATCGTCTGGTCCTGCTGGCCCCCCTGGCCGACGGACACCGGATGGGCCGCCCCCAGGTGCGTAGCTGGTGCCATCGCCGCGACATGGGCGGCGTAAGTCACAAAGACGCCTGCCGACGCCGCCCGTGCGCCTTTCGGGCTGATGTAGACGATCACCGGCACCCGGGCGTTGAGCATGGCCTTCGTGATGTCGTCCATGGACTTCAACAGCCCGCCCGGGGTGTCCAGCTCGATCAGCAGCGCCGCGGCATTCGCCTCCTCGGCCTCACGGATCGCGCGCTGGATGAAGCGGGCGCTGCTGGGTGCGACCACACCTTCGACGCGGATACGAAACACCGTCGCGGCCTCGGCTCCGGCAGCGATACCGCCGGCCAGCAGCGGGACGGCACAGACGGCGGCCAGCGCGGCACCGACCACCGCCCATCCCCACTCCAAACGTCTATTGCGTCGATCGCGTCTGTCGCGCCTCGTGATGGTAGACGCAATGGACGCAAGCGACGCAACAGACGGAATCGCCATGTTACTGAACTTCATCATGTTGGA
>VBAI01000178.1 GCA_005882295.1 Candidatus Segetimicrobium genomatis
TGCTCGCCCTCCAGGCTCTCCCGCTCGAGCAGCGCCTTGGCCAGGCGGTTCAATCGCTCGCGGGCCCCGAGAAGAGCATCGCGCGCCCGCTGATAGCACTCATCGATGATCCGTCTGACTTCCTTGTCGATCTCATACGCGATTTCTTCACTGTAGTTACGCGTCTCGACCAGGTCGCGTCCCAGGAACACCGGACCGTGGCGCCTGCCCAGGGACAGCGGTCCAAGTTTTTCGCTCATTCCGAACTCGGTGACCATCTTCCGCGCCAGTTCCGTGGCCTGCTCGAAATCATTCTGGGCGCCGGTCGTCACCTCGTGGAAAACCAACTCCTCGGCCACCCGCCCGCCAAGCATCGCCGTAATCCGGTCGAGCAACTCGGTCCTCGTGTACGTGTACTTGTCTTCCGGCGGGGCGGAGATGACGTACCCGAGCGCCATCCCACGCGGCAGGATCGTCACCTTGTGTGGGGGATCGGCGTTGGGCAGCAACTTCCCCAGGAGCGCGTGGCCGCCTTCATGGTACGCGGCAATCTCCCGCTCCTTGGGGCCCAGGATCCGGCTGCGCCGCTGCGGGCCGGCGATGACCCGCTCGATGGCCTCATCCATCTCGGACATCATGATCTTCTTCTTATTGCGCCGCGCCGCCAGCAGCGCCGCCTCGTTCACCAGGTTGGCCAGGTCCGCCCCGGAGAATCCCGGGGTGTGTTTGGCCAGGATTTCCAGATTGATATCGTCGGCCAGCGGTTTGCCCCGCACATGCACGTCGAGGATCGCCCGCCGGCCCCTGCTATCCGGGTTGTCCACGACGATGCGCCGGTCGAAACGGCCGGGACGTAGGAGAGCCGGGTCCAGGATATCCGGGCGGTTGGTGGCGGCGATGACGATGATCCCCGCGTTGGGATCGAAGCCGTCCATCTCCACCAGCAACTGGTTGAGGGTCTGCTCGCGCTCATCGTGGCCGCCGCCCAATCCGGCCCCCCGCTGGCGGCCGACGGCGTCGATCTCGTCGATGAAGACCAGGCACGGCGCGCTCTTCTTGGCCTGTTCGAACAGGTCGCGCACGCGGCTGGCGCCCACGCCGACGAACATCTCCACGAACTCCGACCCGGAGATGGAGAAGAACGGCACCCCCGCCTCGCCCGCCACGGCCTTGGCCAGCAGCGTTTTTCCGCTTCCGGGCGGGCCCACCAGCAGCACGCCGCGCGGAATCTTCGCGCCCAGCGCCTGGAACTTCTTCGGGTGCTTGAGGAACTCGATGACCTCCTGCAGCTCCTCCTTCGCCTCATCCACGCCGGCGACGTCCTCAAAGGTCACCTTCGGCCGGTTCTCGGTGTGCAGACGGGCGCGGCTCTTCCCGAACGACATGGCCTGATTGCTGCCACTCTGGGCCTGGCGCAGCATCAGCAGCCACAGGCCGATGAGCAGGAAGAACGGCAGCATGGTCGATAGCAGACTCGGCCACAGCGCAGTCTTCGACTTCGGCTCCACGTGGATCTGCACATTGCGCGACTGCAGCAACGCGAGATACGTGGTATCGTTGGGCGGCATGAAGGTCCGGAACGTCTGGTTGTCCTTCAGCCGGCCGGTGATCGTCTCGTCCCCGATGGTGACGTCGGCGATCCGGCCGGCCTGCGCGTAGGTGATGAACTGGCTGTACGAAATCTCCTCGCGAGGCGTACGGGTCCTGTACAGTGGCAGGAAGAAGTACAGGACAACCGCCAGGATGACCGCCCAGACCACAAGGTTCCGTAGATAGCGGTTGATCACGATTGAAACCTCCTACTATCCTGATGGACCCCGGCGGCCATTGCCCCACCAATTCGACCCGCTTCGGGGAGTCCCTTGGCCCGCAACCAGACGACTTGCGTGCTGGCCGTGGTGACCTTCGCAGCGTCGGCGATCGCCGCGCCAACGACCCACAGGATCCGGCCGTCGCCCCCGGTCACCAGGGGGATGCGGGACCGCTCCCACCGGGGAATTTTCCCATCCACAAAAATGTCATGCACTTTCTTAGTGCCGCCCAGACCCAGCGGCGCAATCTTGTCTCCCGGCCGCCAGGAACGGATCGCCAGTTTAGACCCTACCACCGAGGCGTCGAGGTAGACTTCTTCGACCCCTCCGCGAACCATCGGCGGTAGCGATGCCCGGTCCACCACCTCGGCGGAGATCGTCACACCGAAGTCGCCGGCGTCCACTGCGCCCGGTACCGGGAGGACGTACGCACCCTCGGCCGCGGGCGCATGCACCGACACCTCCACCGTCTGATATCCACGCCGGACGACGCAGTCCCGGAGCCGGATTTCCTGTCCGACATGCGCCGTCACCACATCGTCCACTCTGACTGCTATAACGTCGTGCGGGGTGACTTCTGTTCCGCAGACTTGACTCGCCGCCAGCCGGAGCACTCGCTGCCGGACCTCCGGGGGAAGCTCGCGCAGCGCATCAAGGGCAAACTGGATCGTGCGCCCCTCCCGGTGGGCCTGCGCTAGGACCGCTGCGGCCGTCTCTGCCAGGAGCCTGTCGGCATCACGGGCCAGGGTGCCCATCTCCAATAGCAGCGACCGACTCTGGGGATGACGCGCCTCGAGCGCAGGCAACCAGGTCAACCTAACCCAGTTCCGCAGGAAGCGCTGGTCGCGGTTGGTCACGTCATCTCGCCAGGCGATCTCCTGGCGGCGGAGGTATCCCAGTAGCTCCGCCCGCGGGGTCTCCAGCAGCGGCCGCACTACGTTGGCCGCGCCGAGCCGCCGGGAGGCGGGGATCCCGGCCAGCATTTCCCAGGCCGTCCCCCGCAAGAACCGCATGGCCACGGTTTCCACCTGATCATCCTGGGTGTGCGCCGTCGCGACCCGGCTCGCCCGCACCGAAGCAGCCACCCGCGCGAAGAATTCGTACCGGGCCTGCCGGCCGGCGTCTTCCAGCGATCGCTTCTCTTGCGCGGCCCGCGCAGCCACGTCCACTTCCTCCACCGTCACCGGAATCCCCAGGTTCACGGCCATCTGCCTGACGAATTCAGCGTCGGCGCCGGCTTCCGGTCGCAGGCGGTGGTTGAGGTGCGCGATGTGCAGCGCGAGCGCGTACTCGTCCTGCAGACCTCGCAGCAGGTGCAGGAGGGCGACCGAGTCTGCACCGCCGGAGACCGCGACGACCACGGTGTCGCCCGCGCGCAGCAGGTCGAACTTCTTGATTGTGTGGCGCACCTTCTCGTGCAGGTCGCTCATCGCAAACAAAAAAGGCGACGCCCGTCGCCCTTCCCCCGTTCGAGTCATCTATGGCGCTGCCATGAACCCGAGCGAGGCGAGTGGTTCATGGTGGCGGCGGGGAGACTCGAACTCCCGACGCCGCGGGTATGAGCCGCGTGCTCTGACCAGCTGAGCTACGCCGCCACGCCCTCACATTATAAAGGAAACACGTCCATTGCGTCTATTGCGTCTCCTACAGAACGTCTTTGCTATCATGCCATGCCGTCGACTCAATAGACGCAATGGACGCAATAAGACGCAACGAGACGTCACTTAGAAATCGTGAATGCCAGGGGGGGCAGCCTGATTTCTCGCGCCGCGCCGGTCGCTCCCAGAAAGACCGCCACGGCCTCATATGGGCCGGGGTCGACGCGCAGGCCCTGATAATCTGTCTGGTCCCACGGAATCTTAAAGGAGAGGCGGTCACCCGGCTGCAGGGTGAGGGTCTGGATGACTTGGATGAACGCTTTGTCGTGTGACCACCGCCACACCGCATCGCCCCGCGGGCGGCGGATGACGAGATCAAAACGCTGGCCGCTGGTGAAGGTCACGCTGACCGGCGCGCCAGCGGTGTTCACCGCGGTGAGGGCCACCTCCACGACTTGCCCGGTGTCGTAGGTGGGTCTCGGGAGGGACGCCTCCACACGAAGGCCGCTCTCGACCCGTTCCACGCTCAGCGGACTCGCCGCTGCGACCAGCACCACCGCCCCCAGCACGAATTGCAAGAGCACCTGCATCGCCATCACCCCACCGGTTCTACCCCGTTGGGAGTACGCAGGACGCCACCCTCTGGTTCACGCCATTACTTGAGGCTGATCTTGGGCATCTCGAAGCGGATCTTCCCCGCCGCAATCTCCTCCAGCGCCACCGTCACCGGGTTAGCGGAATCGACCTCCACCATCGGCAGCGCCCCTTCCTTCAGCTGCCGGGCGCGCTTGGCCGCGACGATCACAAGGGCGTACTTATTCTCAACCCGGCCCAGCAGCGCCTCTAGAGGCGGCTTGATCACTTGTCGTCACCCCAGATGGGAACGCGGAAGGTATTTGAGGACAACATCTTATTGTAACAGTGCCTGAAGTGGTGTCAAGCGAGGGACATGGTGCAGGACGTTATCTGCGCTTTGGCTGCGAGGCGGCCCTCAACCGGTCCCGGACGCTCGCCTGGAAGCGGCCCAAGAGTCCCGACACAGTGAGCAGACCGCCGAGCACCATCAGGCTGATGGCACAGAAGTACAGCAGGTCCAGCGTCTGGATATGCTCCGCCCCGCTCAAGGACGGATCAGACTTGAACTGAAGCGCGGCCGTCGGGATCTCGGGAAGCGTCTGCGTGTAGACATACAGACCGCCGACAAGAGCGGAGAAACCGATCGCCTCAGCCAGCACGTCGGTGATCTTCGCGAGCACACCCCGGTACCTGTAGACCACGGGGACGACAGTGAATGAAAGCGAGATAACTTTGGCCCAGTCAACCTGGCTGAGATCCGGCACAGACATCCCCTGTTTCCCTATTACTCCTAAGGTATCAGACCAGTTACAAGATTGTAATACTGTCCTTCCCCGAATATCATAGTCGAAGACATGACGGCCGGGGCCGTACTGCCCGGCCGCCGACGTGTTTACAGAGCAAGAACCAGGCCGTGACGCTCCCTGTTTCGCCGGTCCAGACCGTCTCTACGCCCTGGCGTCTCCACGCCCTCGGGTTCATCGCCATGGGCTCCATCTTAGCGATCATGTCGATCTCGCCGGTCATCCCGCTCTACCTCGACCAGCGCGGCCTGCCCCCGCTGCATGTCGGCGGCATCATCGGAGCGATGTCGCTGGCCTTAATCGTGACGGAAGTGCTCGCCCTGGGTGTCACGTCGCGGGTGGGCCGTCGCGCCGCGGTGATCATCGGTCTGATGGGCAGCGCCGTGATGTTCGCCTGGTTTCCTCTGGCCGTGTCGCTCGCCGGACTGTATGTTACCCGGCTCGCATTAGGCGCAGTGAGGGGGATGCTGTGGCCCGTGACCTTCGCGGAGGTGGCCGAGGCGGGTCCGCTCAATCGACGCGCCGGATTGTTCTCGATTTTCTGGTTGTATTTCGGCGTCGGGCAGCTGCTCGGCCCCCTCATCGGCGGGTTCCTGGGCGAACAATTCTCTCTGCGGGCCCCGTTCTTTGCCGCCGCGCTGGCATCTTTGGTCATGGTGCCCGCCGCCGCGATCGTCCGGCCGGTGCGAGACGATAGCCCGAACCCACTGCGATCTTACGCCGCGCTTCTGTCGCGTGCCCCTTCGGTGAGGCGTATGTTCCTGGTGACCGTGATGAACACCATCGCGTACGGGATCCTGACGACCTTTCTCCCCCTGCATGCGGCGGCGAATGGCCTGTCCACGGCTGAAATCGGGCTGATTTTCACCGGCGGCGGAGTAGCATTCATCGTGGTGCAGGCGGTGTTGCACCGCATCGCGGACCGGATCACGGCT
>VBAI01000179.1 GCA_005882295.1 Candidatus Segetimicrobium genomatis
TGCCCTGTGTGGGCTGTACCCTCCTCGGCCGCTACGCCATGGCTGGGGAAACGCGCCCGGAGCAGGCCGACGATCAGGTCTTCGGTCATGCGGTCTGCGCGGGTCACCAGGTCGGCCGGACCGCGCTTCGTGGTGACCCCCTTGCTGGCGCGCGAATCACCAAGCATCTCCCGCAGCCGCGTTCCGGCTTGCAGGGCCGCCCCCATCGCGGCAGATAGAAACTCGGACGATGTTTTCATGGTGCCATTCTATCCGAATCGGGTGTCTTTCATTAACCTATAAAAACAGAAAACCCCACCTCCAGATAGGAGGCGGGGTTCCTGTTACTGCGTAGCTTACCGGTTCGAGAAGTCGAAGTTTACCCCTATGTAGCCGAACCCAGTCTGTTCTTCGTAGCCGGCAACCACGGCCCACTGTCGATTAATCTCGTATTGGAAACCAAGATTCGTCGATATATACGGGTTCGATGCCACGGTAGTTGCAGTGTTGTATGTCGAAACGGCGTACATCCTCAGCCCTGGGGCTACAGTCTGAACAAGGCCACCACCCAGCTCGATGTGAGTGGTCCCCGTCGATGGGCTGAAGTACCCGATGTTGGCGAACACGTCGGTCTGCGGGCTGAGGCGCCGCAAGTGATAGCGCCCGCCCACCCTGAACGCAGAGGCAAGACCGGTGGGCGGAGAGATGAAGCTGACGAGCACGTCCCACGTGGGACTGTATTGATAGCTCAAAGCGGCGTTCCAGGTTGTCGTACCACCGGTTGGCATGTACGTCAGGGTGACAGCGGTACGATCAATTACTACCGGTGGAGTCGCAATCGTCTGTGCCTTCGCCGGCCCCGCTGAGAGCGCGAACACAAGAGCGATAGCAGCTGCAAGTGCGGTAAGTTTCCTCACTAAGGTCACCCCCGTATAGGGTTTCGTCATTCCTTCGGGGTACTCCGACCGAACTCCTGCCCCTTAGATAAACCCTACTCTATCGAAACTGCTCCCGAGGATCTCCACCGGATCGGCACCGAGCCAGCGGTCAAGCACGGTGGCGTAGACGGACCGGAAGTCAATGACGTGCTTGAGGTCGCCATCCACCAGGTCGGCGAGGCTGGGCTGCGCGCCGTACAGACCGCCCTTAAGGCCCTTACCGAAGACGAACATTGGCGCTGCCGTGCCGTGATCGGTGCCCCGGCTACCGTTCTCGGCGACCCGGCGGCCGAACTCGGAAAACGCCAGCACCATGACCCGCTCGGCATTCCCCTGCGCTTCCAGGTCTTTGTAGAATGCCGCAACCCCCGCAGCGAACTGCGCCAGAAGGTTTTCATGGGCGCCATGCTGCGAGGCGTGCGTGTCGAAACCGGTCATGTGCGCGTAGTACACCTTGGTCGGGAGCTTGCCCGCGATCATCTGCGCAATGAGCCGTAGACTGGCGGCAAACTGGCTGTTCGGATACTCCACGCCGCCCCGGTAGCCCCGCGCGGCCTCACGCACCTGTGCGCTGGAGACGTACGCGTTCATCGCCGTATGGCGCAGGAAGTCAATCGTCCCGACCCCATCCCCCCCGGCTCTCACGGCAGGCGCGTTCAGCAGCCTGAACAGCTCCTGTTCTTCCTTCGCCCCGATTCCGTTCAACGCCGGCATCCACTGAAAGGCCTCCGGGTCTTCGAGACTAACCCCCATGCCGCTGGAGGCCTGCATGGCCAGCGGCATGGCCGGACCGACGTTTACGCCGACGGTGGGCTGCTCGCACACCGGGCACTTGCTGTCGAAATACCGCCCGATCCAACCATAGCGCACCACGCGACCGTCCGGATCAGCCGTCTGCCAGATCTCCATGGACTTGAAGTGCGACCGGCTGGGGTTGGGGTATCCGACACCCTGAATCACTGCCATCGCGCCCTGCTCATGCAGGTCCATGACCTTCGCCAGGCTGGGGTGCAACCCGACCTCATCGTTGATCCGCAGGACGCCCGTCTGCGGGACGGCCAGAGTAGGCCGTGCGCGATAATACGCGTCCTGGGAATACGGGATCACGGTATTCAGGCCGTCGTTGCCCCCGCCGAGCTGGACAACTACGAGGACGCGATCGTCTGAGACGCCAGGCCGGCTGGTGAGCTGGGTCACGTCCCATGGGTTATTCATCGCCAGCGCCGTGCGGGTGATGAATGACGGCGCCGTGAGGCCGACCGCGACCATGGTCAGCCCCTTTTTGACGAACTCGCGGCGGGTCATGCCTTGGTTCATCGATGGCCCTCCAATAGACGGGATCGCGGGAACGCGGGATCGCGGGAACGCGACGCCAACCGGCATTCGCAGGAGCTGTGACGCGTTCCCCTGTTCCCCCGTTCCCGTGTTCCCGTCATGTAAGTTGATACTCCGGCATGCTCATGATCAGATGCACGGCGGCGCGGAGCTGGTCGGGGAACTGCGCGCTGTCAATGGTGACCGGCGCATCCTCGCGGTTGGTCCCGAACGCGCGCAGCAACGCCCATCGCCGCCGTGGTTCCAGCGGCGCCTGGATGAACCGGTCGAGCAGCTGGGTGATCACATCCCCCGCCGTCCACACCCGCCCGGCGTCGATTAGTTGCTCCAGCGGAATCGGCCGCGCCCGCGTGCCCACTCTTCCCGGGGCGCCCCCGGTCATCGACCGGCGACCACCCGCTCCGGGCATCGTCCCGTCCAGCAGCAGCTTGCTGAAGTTGTAACGGACCAGGATGGTCGCCGTGTTGATCCACCCCTTGCCCTTCGGCCATCCGCCTACGTTGGGCGGGTAGAGCAGGGACTGACCCATCAGGTCGAGCGCCCGCAGCAGCGCCTGTGGCGGCACCTCGACGCCTAGGGCCCGCACCGCCCCGACGACGAGCTCCACCGGGCTCTTAACTTGCGCCCGCACCGTCCTTGGCGAGTAAAATAGCGCCGAGCGAAAGAGGGCGCGCAGCACTGCCCGCACACTCCAGTCGCTGCGGCGGAAGATAGCGGCCAGCTCGTCGATCACCGGCTCTTCCGGCCCCTGATACGCAAAGAATTCGAACAGCTTCCGCGGGAGATGGCGGTCGGCGGCGGGCTGCGCAAAGATGATCTCGATGACGTCGGTCCCGTCGAAGGTCCCCGTGCGGCCCAGGAACATTTTCATCCCGTCGTCGTGCTGGTTGCGGCGGAACACGAACTCATTTGCGGCAAATGTCCAGCCGGTAAACGCCCGCGCGGCCTCCTTGACGTCCTGCTCGCCAAAGTTACCGACCCCCAGCGTAAACAACTCCATGAGTTCCCGCGCGTAGTTCTCGTTGGGCTTGCCCTTCCGGTTGCTGTTGTTATCAAGGTAACTGAGCATTGCGGGGTCTTGTGAAATCGCCAGGATGAGCTCCTTAAAGCTGCCGGTCGCCATCTGCCGGAACAAGGCCAGCTGCATCGCCATGTGTTCGGCCGATGTCACGTCGGGAAAACCGGACACCAGGTGGCCGTGCCAGAACAGCACCATCTTCTCCTGCAGCGGCCGCCGGGTCTGCAGCATGCGCTGCACCCACCCGGCGCGGATTTCCTGAAACTTCTGCACGTTGGCCCGGCGGAGCTGTTGGGAGGCTTCCCGCACTTCGCGCTCGGCGGCGCCGCCGCGGCGCAGGTCCACCAGCGCCTGCGCCAGTTCGCGCACTTCTGAAAAATCCACCTCGGGGAACGGTTCGTCCGAGATCCGCTCGTACTCCAGCAGTTCTTCCACCGCATCTTCAAAGCGCATCCCGGCCAGCCGCGCGATATCGTCTGGGGTCCCGCCGAATCCGGCCCGGCCGAGCAGGTGCGCGGCCTTGGCTCGATCCCACGGATCGGCCGCAGACGGCCGGAATGTGCCCAGCAATGTCTCCGCCATTCCCAACACCTCACGACCCTACCTACTCCGAATAAGAGAACGTTTGGTCTGAACGAGAGGTTCCGCCCTATTCCCACTTGAACCGCCGCGCCGCCACCAGGAGCGAGACGGCTCCCCACGCGGCGAGGTAGGCCAATCCCGGCAGATATGAGGTCAGCGGATCACCGCGGGTCGCCACCCCGCGCATCACGTCGACCAGCGGGGTCAGCGGCAGCAATCCGATCACCGGCTGCATCGCCTTCGGCATGAAGTCCTTCGGCCAGAACGTTCCAGCCAGGAACATCATGGGGAAGCTGATGGCGCTGCCGAGCAGGTTGGCAGCCTCCGGGGATTTGGCGACGGTGGAGATGGCAAATCCCATCCCCACGAACACCAGCGTTCCCAGGACGATCAGCGCCCCCAGGGTCAGCAGGCTGCCGGCAATCCTGGCATGAAACGCCAGGACGGCAACCAGCATGATCACCGCCATCTGAAACAGGCTGGTCAGCGTGTAGCGGCCGACCAGCCCGCCCAGAAAGGCCGCGGGATGGGCCGGGGTGGCGAGGATGCGCTTGAGGATGAGGCGTTGCCGGTACGTCGCCACCACCCAGGTCACCCCAGAGAGACCCGTCTGCATCACCGTCATGGCCAGGATCCCCGGCAGCAGAAAGTCAAAGAAGCGCACCTCGATCCGTCCGGCCACGCCGGTGGCCTGCAGTCGCAGCGCCTGCGGAGCGCCGGCCAGCCGGAGATTCGCCTCTGCCACGAACCGTTCCAGGATCATCAGCGCCATCTGGGAGTCGGTCACTCTGGCCTGGTCGAAGTATGCGCGGATGGGGTCAGTGGATGACGCGGCCGGCACCACAATCACCAGGGTCAACCGGCCGGCCCGCAAGCGCGCCAGCGCCGCGTCGATGTCGGCGGCCTCCTCCACCCGCAGCAGGGGGACCTGGCGCAATCCCTGCAGCACACCCCGCCCCAACAGCCCGCCGCTCTGATCAACGACGGTCACAGCAAACGTCGGGCTGCCCGTGCGCCCAAAGGCGAGCCCGATCAACGTCATCAGGATGAGTGGAAACACGATGCCCCAAAACACGGCGCCGCGATCGCGCAGATACATCCGCAGCCCCATCTGCACCGTGACCCAAAAGCCTCTCATTCCCGCAGCCTCCGGCCGGTGAGGTGCAGGAAGACGTCCTCCAGCGTCGCCTCCTCCACGCGCAGCTGGTGGAAGTTCACCTGCCCGCTGCGGTTCAGCTCCAGCAACGCCTGCACAGTCCGCAGCGGATCGGACGTGATGAGGATGATTTCCCCATTCGCCTGCTGCACCGTCCGGACACCAGGCAGCCCATCAAACTGCACCTGCCCGCCGCCCGGTGACACCGACACGGTGGTCCCAGGGGCATGGGCGCGAATCAACCCGCGGGGACTGTCGTGGGCCACGATCCGCCCGTGGTCCATGATCGCCACCCGGTCGCAGAGGTGCTGCGCCTCTTCCATATAGTGGGTGGTGAGGATGACGGTGCGGCCCTCCCGGCGGAAGGAGGCGATGACCTCCCACAGCGCGCGTCGCGCCTGGGGATCCAGACCGGTAGTGGGCTCGTCCAGGAAGATGATCCGCGGGTCATTGATCAACGCGACCGCCACCGACAGCCGCTGCTGCTGACCGCCGGAGAGGGTATCGACCCGTGCCCGTCGCTTCTCGTCGAGCTGCAGGCGGTGGATCACGTCGGCAACCGGCAAAGCCCGCCGGTGGAATGCCGAGAAAAACTGCAGGGTTTCGTCCACGGTCAACCGGTCAAAGAAACCGGCCTGCTGGAGCTGCATCCCGATGCGCGATCGCACCTCCCGCGGGGACCGCTGCACGTCGATCCCGTCGACCACCACACGCCCACCGTCGGGATGGCGCAGCCCCTCGATGATCTCCAGCGTCGTGGTCTTACCCGCGCCGTTTGGTCCGAGGATGCCGAAGACTTCGCCTGGGGCGACCATGAATTCGATGTGATCCACGGCGACGACATCCCCGTATCGCTTGAAGAGATCCTTAACCTCGACGATGGCCATGTGCGATGGCTTTCTACGGTTCCGGGGACCTCACCTACGGCTAGGGGGCGCAGCGCAGGAGTGCACCCGGGGAGGCGGAATGATGAACTTACCGTCCGCGTTTATGACCCTCGAGATCCGGCGGGCCACGATCAAGG
>VBAI01000168.1 GCA_005882295.1 Candidatus Segetimicrobium genomatis
GCCTCCGGTCGCCGCGGCCGCCAGCAGGTACGTGCCGGCCTCCAGGCGATCGGGAATAATCGCATAGGACGCGCCGTGCAGGTCGCTGACCCCCTCGATCGTGATGTTGTTCGTGCCGGCGCCCTTGATGCGCGCGCCCATCAAGTTCAGAAACACGGCCGTGTCGACCACCTCCGGCTCACGCGCGGCGTTGTCCAGGACGGTCGTGCCGCTGGCCGTGCTGGCGGCGAGCATCAGGTTGATCGTCGTGCCCACGCTGCTCCTCGGCACGAAAAACGTGGTCCCCACCAGCTGCCGCGCCGAGGCCTTCATGTAGCCGTGCTCAGTCTCCACCATCGCCCCCAGCGCGGTAAACCCGCGAAGGTGAAAATCCACCGGCCGTGAGCCGATCACGCACCCACCGGGGAGCGGAATCTCAGCCCGTCCCCCCCGCCCGAGGAGCAGACCCGCCGAGTAGAACGAGGCGCGCATCTGCCGGCAGAGATCGTACGGCGCGACGTGCGACACCAGCGAGCGCGCTTCGATCGCCATGCGGCCGTGGTCCAATTCGATGTGGGCGCCAAGGGCTTCCAGGATGGCTTTGAGGGTCACGACGTCGCGGCAGTGGGGGACGTTTTCCAGCACCGACACATCCGCGGCGAGGCAGGCGGCAGTAATAATCGCCAGCGAGCTGTTCTTGCCGCCAGAAATCCGCACCGTCCCCCGCAGGGCGCGGCCACCGTTGACGATGATTTTTTCCATGCGCTCTCTCCGTTGTCTCTGCGTTGGTGTTGCGTCTTCGCTGCCGCTATTTCAGTTTGTGTTCCACGTAGCAGCGCACGAGTTCTTCCAGGAGCAACAGGCGATCGACCTGCCGAATCACCGTGCGCGCATCGCGGTGACTGGTCACATAGGTGGGATCGCCGGACAGAAGATAGCCCACAATCTGGTCCACCGGGTTATACCCTTTCTCGCGCAGCGCTCCGTACACATGGGCAAAGATCTGGTGGATGTCCTTCGCGGTCGGGGCGCCGACCCGGAATACGCCAGTCCGCTCGCGTTCATCCATGGCCCTTCACCTCGGCCACCGCCTTCCAGGCCCCCGCCGGTCGATCCCGCCCAGTTCCTTGGAGGCATCGGTATCTCGCGCTTGGGGCCGGCTCACCCCTCCCCACTCGCCGGGCTACACATTCCCCGGAGCGGATGGTGTTCCTGTTAGAAGAACGTTCCACGGCATGCGTGGGGCCAGACGTGCGGGGGGAGGCCATTTTGTGGTAGAAACGGGCGCGCCGGGGTATGAATTCCTTGACGACCCGAGGCGGCCTATGGTAGGCTCTGCGATACCGTCGCTTGAGCTTGCCGAGGACACAGGCGAACACACCTTCTCCCCAGCATTCGTTCTTCCACCTGCCCTCCCTCGGCCAGTTGAACATCGTCCGCGCCTAGCGGCTCCGCGCCTGGGACCCTGAGGGGGGACTCCGGTGCGCCCCCTGGTACCGCTGGCTGCGAATCCACGCACCACGAGGTGGGGTTATCAAATCGCGCGGCTGGCGGGAAACGAGCGCTCTCGAGGCGTCTGGTCAGGCGTCCGGGTCGCCGGCTTTGTCATTGCTGCAGCGCTTCACCGTCGTCAGCCTCATCGCCACCGTCCTGCTGGGGATTCTTTTCGGCGAAATCGCCGCCCGCATCGCCACCGACTATGCCCTGCGGCGGCAGGCGCATGCCTTCGCCACGTACGTGTCGGAATTCGCAGCACCTCGCCTGGTTCCTAAAGATTTCTTGTCGCCCGCAGAAAACGCCCGGGCCCAGTTCGAATTCACCCTGCGCAGCTTGATCGGCAGAGCCAACATCATCCACATCACTGTCTGGAACCGCAACGGCGAAGTGCTGTATAGCGATGGAGGGACACAGGTCGGAACGGCCCAGCCGGTGTCCAGTCCGATCCAGCGGGCGCTGGATGGTACGCTGACGTGGCGGTTCGTCTCGCCCAATGACGGCGGGACCGACACGCGCCGCCGGATGGAAGTGTTCGTGCCGGTGGTGGTCTCCGCCGACACCAGGCCGGTGGCTGTCTATCATGTCGTCTCCGACCTGGCGGATCTGGAACCCACGCTGATCCGGATCACCTGGGCGATGCGCGCGAGCGTGGTCTTCGGCGTCCTGCTCCTCTACCTGGCGCTGTTCACCATTGTCCGCCAGGCGTCGCGCGACCTGGAGGGCCAGCAGGGAGCGCTGCGTCAGGCCTTCATCGGCATCATTCGATCGCTGGCCAACGCGGTCGACGCTCGAGACAAGTACACCGCCGACCACCAGTCGCACGTCGCCGCGCACTGCGAGGCGATCATTCATGAGATGGGCCTCGATAGCACGATTGTCGCCGAGGTCCAGGTGGTGGCGTTGCTGCACGACATCGGCAAGATCGGCATCCGCGATGAGATCCTGCTCAAGAACGGGAAATTGAGCCCCGAAGAATGGGAAGCCATGCGGCGCCATCCCATCATGGGCTATGAGATTCTGGCACCTGTTCCCATTCCAGAATCCGCGAAGCTGGCCATCCGGCACAGCCACGAGCGTTGGGACGGGACCGGGTATCCGGACGGGCTGGCGGGTGATGAGATACCGATTGCGGCCCGCGTCGTCTTTGTCGCGGATGCGTACGAGGCGATGATCACGGATCGATTGTACCGGCGGGCAATGAGCCCGCTGCGCGCGATTGAGGAGCTACAGCGAGGAGCGGGCACGCAATTCGATCCGGAAGTCGTCGGCGCGTTCTTGCGCATCATGCGGCGGCAGACCGGCGCGATGCGGACGATCCGGTCGGCGCACCGCCGGGCGGACCATCGCGATCTCGTGCAGCGCATCTCGGCGCGCATCGCCGAACAGTTCAGCGCGCCTTCGCCGAACGGGCAAAGTCACGAACCGGCAGACACCCCGCAGGAGTCACGGCTCCCGAAGTCCTGACGTTTCCCGGCTGGTATAATCCATGATGCGGACGGGCCCGTAGCTCAAGGGTAGAGCAGCGCCCTCATAAGGCGTTGGTTCCTGGTTCGAGCCCAGGCGGGCCCATGCACCAGTCGCTTCGCTCCGGTGCATGGCGGCGCCAAGGGAACCTTCCGCCAAGCCCTTTCACCGACTGGGGCATGCCCTGAACCCAAGCGCAGCGCGTGGTTCAGGGCTGCGGGGGGTACATCACCCTTACGAGATACAGCCCATGCGCCGGCGCCCTCGGGCCGGCGCGCCGGTTATTCTCTCCCGCGAGGATCTCGGCCATGGCCTCGGCAGCCAGCTTCCCCGCCCCAACCTTCAGCAACGTGCCGACGATCATCCGCACCATGTGACGAAGAAAGCGGTCGGCCTCAAACGTAAAGATCAGCATGTCCCCGCTGTGTGCCACGTTAGCCCTGCGCAAGGTGCAGATGGTTGTCCGCTCACCTGACCCGACGCCGCGGAACGCGGTGAATGGATGCGTCCCTTCCAACGCCGCCGCACCAGCTACGATGGCCTCGAGCCTCAAGGGATACGGGACGTGGTAGGCGTGATTCCGTAAGATGGCCGAGGGGGCGGGGCGATTTAACACCGCGTACCGGTAGGTGCGGCCGATCGCGGCATACCGGGCGTGAAAGCCGGCATCAACCTCCTCGGCTCCAAGGACGCGGATCGTCATCGGAAGATACGCATTGAGCGCCGCAGGAAACCGCCCCGCGGCCAGGCGGTTCGCGGTGGCGAAGTGGCCGACCTGACCCAGGGCGTGCACGCCGGCGTCGGTGCGGCCGGCGCCGGTCACGGCCCGCCGCTGCCCGGTCACCTTCCACACCGCCCGCTCCAGTTCGGCCTGCACCGACGGGCGGCCCTTCAGGCGCTGCCAGCCGCTGAAGGGAGTTCCATCGTACTCAATGATGAGTTTGATGTTGCGCATGGTTACCCTGACGGCCCGGGGAGTTAGCGCAATAAGGCCTGCCAGGTCGAGTACGGAATCGTGAATATGGCGGACACCGCGAAGGTGAGCAGAAGGGCGACCCCGTCGCGGGGGGCGAGATGCAGTTCCTTCATCCGGGTCCGGTGCTCCCCGCCACGATAGCACCGCGCCTCCATTGCCAGGGCCAGTTCGTCGGCCCGCCGAAAGGCGCTGACGAACAACGGCACCAGCACCGGCACCAGGGCACGGGCCCGGCGCAGGACGTTGCCGCGCTCGAATTCCGCCCCCCTGGCCATCTGCGCCTTCATGATCTTCTCCGTCTCCTCCAACAGCGTGGGGATGAAGCGCAGGGCGATGGTCATCATCATCGCCAGTTCATGCGCCGGCACCCCCAGGCGCCGGAATGGCCGCAGGATCCGCTCAATCCCATCGGTGAGTTGGACCGGCGAGGTGGTGAACGTCAACAGCGACGTCACCAGGATCAGCGCCACCAGCCGGTAGCCGACGAAGCCCGCCCGCATCACGGCTTCCCGCGTGGCGACCAGAGGGCCCAGCCGGAACAGGACGGTACCGCTCTGGATCCCGCTGAAGAACACATTGAGCACCACGGTCATGAGGAGCAGGAACAGGATTGGCCGCAACCCTCGCAGGAGGTAGCCCAGCGGGATCTGCGAGGCGACGACCACAGCGAGCAGGAACAGCGTCAGAAGCGCATAGCCGCTGAAGTCGCGGACCACAAAGACGGCGACGGTCAGCACGGTCACCGCGGCAATCTTGGTGCGGGGATCCAGGCGATGGACCGGTGACTCACGCGGGAGGTACTGCCCGATCGTGACGTACCTCGTCAGTTCCATTGCAGTACCTTCCCGATCGCGGCCCTGGCTTCGTCGACGGTCAGCACGTCGGGGGTGACCGCCATCCCGGCGCTCCGCAGCCGCAGCATCAAGGCGGTAATGGCGGGCACGCCGAGCCCCAGCGCCGTCAGGTCCTGCGCGCGGCGGAAGATCTCCCGCACCGGCCCGTCCATGACGATTTGGCCCCGGGCGAGGACGACAAGGCGCTTTACCAGCTGGGCCGCCTCATCCATGCTATGGGTCACGAGCAGCACGGTCAGCCCCTGGGCCTCATGCAGCGTGCGGATCTGACCGAGGATCTCCTCTTTCCCTTTCGGATCTAATCCCGCAGCCGGTTCGTCCAGCACGAGGACTCGCGGCCGCATGGCCAGCACGCCGGCGATCGCCACGCGGCGCATCTCGCCGCCTGAGAGCGAAAATGGGGACCGCCGGCCGAACCGGCCTGGGTCGACGCCGACCAGCGCCAGCGATTCCCCGACGCGCTCGCGCACCTGATCCTCGGTGAGCCCGAGGTTGCGCGGGCCATAGGCGACGTCGTCATAGACCGTCTCCTCAAAGAGTTGATGCTCAGGATACTGGAAGACCAGACCTACCTGCTGACGGAGGGTCTTCACATCCGCACGCGCGTCGGCCGGATTGATGCCGGCAACACGCACCTCGCCGCCGGTAGGTCGCAGCAAGGCATTGAGGTGCTGGATCAGTGTCGACTTCCCCGATCCGGTCGGTCCGATGAGGCCGACGAACTCTCCGGCCTCGATGGAGAGGGTCACATCCTGGAGGGCCACCGCCTCCAGAGGGGTCCCCTTCAGATAGACATGGGTGAGGTGACGGCACTCAATGAGCGCCATCGCCAACCCTCCCCCGCCCTGCTCCCTCCGCCACCAGGCGAGCAAGGGCACCCGCCAATTCTTCCACGAAGAGAATCCCTTCTGGGATTGGCAGGCCGTCGCGCCGCAGCCGGTGGGCGAGCGCAGGGATGGGCGGGAGAACCAGGCGGAATCGCTCCAGCTCCTCAACCCGTGAGAATACCTCCGCGGGCGGACCATCCATCGCCACGCGACCGTCTGCCAGCACGATCACACGAGGACACTGCACGGCCTCTTCCATGGCATGGGTAATGTGTATGACCGTGACGCCATCACGGTTCAGCCGCTGGATCGTCTCCATGACTTCGCGCTGTCCCTGAGGATCCAGCATGGTCGTGGCTTCGTCCAACACCAGACACTGAGGCCGCATGGCCAGGATGCCGGCGATGGCCACGCGCTGCTTCTGACCACCGGAGAGCAGGTGCGGCTCATGGCGCCGGTAGGAGACCATCTCCACCACCCGCAGGGCCTCGTCGACACGCGCCAGAATCTCCGCGGACGGCAACCCCAGGTTCTCAGGGCCGAAGGCGACGTCCTCCTCGACGACCGTCGCCACCAGCTGGTTGTCGGGGTTCTGGAAGACCATCCCCACGCGTTGACGGATCTCCCACAGCACGGCGCGATCGCGGGTGTTCATGCCGTCGACGAGGACCTCGCCGTCGGTCGGCAGCAGCAGGGCGTTGAGGTGTTTGGCGAGGGTGGATTTGCCTGACCCGTTCCCTCCTACAATGGCGACGAACTCCCCCCGGCCGACGGTAAGCGAAATGCCGTCCAGGGCCATGACCGCATCGGCGGTCCCGGCACGATACACGTGGCGGAGGTTGCGGATTTCGATTAGCGGCATATCAACGTACACAATAACCTGCCAGAACGCCCTGCTCACACTCAGCAGGGCGTCCCGAGTGGTACATTGTGTAGATCGTGTAGGTTGTGAAGATCGTGTAGGTTCGCCTTATGCGAGTAGCTCGATGATGGCCATCTCCGCGGCATCGCCCCGGCGCGCCCGCGTGCGCACGATCCGGGTATATCCCCCGCGGCCCTTCTGAAACTTCGGCGCGACCTCGGCGAACAACCGGCGGACGACCCGGTCATCGGTCAGGAGCCGGCGCACCTGCCGCCGGGCGTGAAGGTCGCCACGCAGCGCCAGATCTACCAGCCTGTCAGCGATCTTCTTGGTTTCCTTCGCCCGGGCCACGGTCGTCTCCACGCGGCCATTGAGGATGAGGGCCCCCACCAGGTCGCGGAACAGCGCCTTTCGCTCACCCGTGTCACGATTCAGTTTGCGCGTAACGGCACCCAGCATGGCCCTGCACTCCTACGCTTCGCCTTCCTTCTTCTTCAGCGTCAATCCCAGCGCGGTGAGCTTCTCGCGCACCTCGTCCAGGGACTTCCGCCCGAAGTTCTTGACGGCGACGATCTCTTCTTCGGTGCGCTGGATCAGATCGCCCACCGTGTTGATGCCCGCCCGCTTCAGGCAGTTGTACGGGCGTACCGACAGCTCCAGCTCCTCGATCGGCATGGCGTACAGCTTGGCCATCTGCGCATCGGCGCCCTGTTCAATCCCGGCGGCCGCCTCGCCCTCTTGCCCCATACCGGCGAACAGTTTGAACTGCTCGATCAGGACCCGCGCGCCCTCCTGCACGGCTTCTTCCGGACGCACCGAGCCGTCAGTCCACACCTCCAGCACCAGCCGGTCGGCCTCCGCCTGTCCCGCGCGGGTGTCTTCGACGACGTAGTTGACCTTCTGGATGGGGGTGAAGATAGAGTCCACGGGAATGACGCCAATGACGTGCTCGCTCTTGCGATGCTTCTCCGCGGGCACGTACCCCTTGCCCCGCTCGACGACGAGCTCCATCGCCAGCCGCGCATCCTTGCGGTCCAGTGTGGCGAGGTGCAGGTCCGGATTGAGCACGTCCACTTCGGCGTCCTGCTGAATATCGCCCGCGACGACGTCTCGCTTCCCCTTTGCATCCAGCCGCAGGAGCTTCGGCTTGTCCGTGTGCAGCCGCAATGTCAGCTCCTTCAGGTTGAGGACAATCTGCGTGACGTCTTCGACGACCCCGGGAATCGTCGAGAACTCGTGCAGCACCCCTTCGATCTTCACGGAGGTCACCGCGGCGCCTCCGATCGCAGACAGCAGAACCCGGCGCAATGCGTTCCCCAGGGTGACGCCAAACCCGCGGTCCAGCGGTTCAACCATGAACTTCCCGTACGTTTCGGATAATTCCGCGTACTCGATCTTTGTCTTTGGTGCTTCCCAGACAGTCGCGATGCTCATTTTGACCCCCGAAACCTCTTCTGTTCAGCGTGAATAGTGCTCAACGATCAGTTGTTCCGACACGGGCACATCGATCTCTTCCCGCGCCGG
The DNA here is from genome assembly GCA_005882295.1 of Candidatus Segetimicrobium genomatis. Taxonomy (GTDB): domain Bacteria; phylum Sysuimicrobiota; class Sysuimicrobiia; order Sysuimicrobiales; family Kaftiobacteriaceae; genus Telluricultor. Next base: position 7,984 of record VBAI01000168.1, read on the forward strand.
CAGCGCCAGGACGCGCCCCTCCAGCGCGGTGGAGTTGAACTCCAGCCAGCTGGGCAGCGTCCGCAGACCGGTTTGAGCCAGTTCTTTCACCCTCGGATGCTCTCGCCCCCGGGCCGTCGGCGCAATCACCTGACCCGGCTTCACCTGGAAGGAGGGAATCGTCACCTTGTGACCATTGATGCCGACGTGGCCGTGCAGTACCATCTGCCGCGCTTCCTTCCGCGACGTGGCGAAACCAAGACGGTACACAACGTTATCCAACCGCGTCTCCAGCAGCTGCAGCAGCCGCACGCCGGTGACTCCCTTGGCCTTCGCCGCCTGCCTGAAGTACGTCTTGAATTGTGTCTCCAGCACTCCGTAGATGCGGCGGAGCTTCTGCTTCTCCCGCAGGCGGACACCGAACTCCGAGGGCTTGCGCCGGCTCTGCGCATGCATCCCCGGCGGCACCGGCCGTTTGTGCACGGGGCACTTCTCCGTGTAGCATTTCTCGCCCTTAAGGTACAGCTTCATGCCCTCGCGGCGGCACAACCGGCACACCGGACCTGTGTAACGAGCCATCTACACCCTCCTCCGCTTCGGAGGCCGGCATCCGTTGTGAGGAATCGGGGTCACATCGCGGATCAGGTTGACCTCCAACCCCGCCGCCTGGAGAGACCGGATGGCCGCCTCGCGGCCGGCACCCGGCCCCTTCACGTATACCTCCACCTGCTTCACGCCATGCTCGATTGCCTTGCGGGCCGCCGCTTCGGCGGCCAGCCCTGCGGCAAAGGGCGTGCCCTTGCGGGAGCCCTTGAGCCCCGTGGCGCCGGCGCTGGACCAGGCCAGCACGTTCCCCTGCGGATCAGTAATCGTCACGATCGTGTTGTTGAACGTGGACTGAATATGCGCCACGCCCATGGGCACATTCCGCCGTTCTTTCTTTCGCCCTTTGCCTTTGGCCATCTGTCACTCCCTCATCGATGTGGAACGCATGCTATCTCTTTTCCAGCCGCCGCTTCCCCGACCCCACGGTCTTCTTGGGACCCTTTCGAGTGCGCGCATTGGTCCGGGTGCGCTGGCCGCGCACCGGCAGATTCTTCTTGTGGCGCAACCCCCGGTAGGACCCGATCTCGATCAGACGGCGGATATCCAGGGAGATATCCCGGCGGAGATCTCCTTCGACTTTGTAGTTACGGTCGATGTAGTCGCGCAGCCGCGTGGTCTCCTCCTCGGTCAAGTCGCGGACCCGCGTGTCCGGACTGACACTGGTGGCCGCGAGCGCCTGCCGCGCCCGGCTCAGGCCAACTCCGAAGATGTAGGTCAGCGCAACCTCCACCCGCTTATCCCGCGGCAGATCTACACCCGAGATCCGAGCCATCCACTCACCCCTATCACCCTTGCTTTTGTTTGTGCTTCGGGTTCTCGCAAATGATGTACACTCGCCGCCCGCGCTTGATCACCTTGCACTTTTCACATCTCACTTTCACCGACGCTCGCACCTTCATGACCGTCTTCCCTTTCTTCCACCGGCATTATCGGTATCGATAGGTAATCCGCCCGCGGGTCGGATCGTAGGCCGAGAGTTCCACTTTCACCCGGTCGCCGGGGAGAATCCGGATAAAGTTGATCCGCATCTTCCCGGAGATGTGCGCCAGCACTCGATGGCCGCTGGACAACTCGACCCGGAACATGGCATTGGGCAACACCTGGACAACCGCCCCCTCTACCTCGATCGCGTCCTTCTTCGGCATCCCTCACCCCGGCCGCGGCCGGAAACATCCTCCAGAACAACAGCCCCCCGCAGACTCGCACGAGACGTCTGCGGGGTAACCTCCAAGATTATACGGCGGAGGCGCCTCCCCGTCCACCCGCGGCCGTTTCCAGCCCCGCACAGGAAGGCGAGCCGTCAGATGACCCCGTCGGGGATGGCGGTCAGGACCATCGCCCCGTCGGCGGTCACCGCGACGGTGTGCTCGCAGTGCGCCGAGGGTTTGCCATCCTTCGTCCGCACCGTCCACCCGTCCTCGTCCATCACCACTTCATGGGTACCGAGGTTCACCATCGGCTCGATCGCCAGCGTCATCCCCTCACGCAACGCCGCCGCCGTCCCGGGCTCTCCGAAGTTCGGGACCTGGGGTTCCTCGTGAAGCGCTCGCCCGATGCCGTGGCCGGCGAAATCTCGCACGACCGAGAACCCGGCCGCCTCTACGTGCCGCTGCACGGCCGCCCCGATATCCCCCAGCCGCGCACCGGGCCGCACGACGTCGATCGCGCTGGACAGCGCCTCCCGGGTGACGCGGACCAGCCGGTGCAATTTGGGCCCGACCTCCCCGACCGGTACTGTCACGGCCACATCGCCGTGAAAACCATCCACCACGGCGCCGAGATCGAGGGAGACCAGCGCGCCAGCGCGCAGCGGTGTCCCGTCGGGGATGCCATGCACTACTTCGTCGTTCACCGAGATGCAGATGCTCGCCGGGAATCCCCGGTACCCTAAGAACGACGGGATCCCGCCATGCGCGCGGATATATCGTTCGGCGATCGTGTTCAATTGCGTACCGGTCACGCCAGGCCGCACCGCGCGGACTACCTCGCGCAAGGCTTCCGCCGCCAGTACGCCGGCCAGCCGCATCTGCTGGATCTCGGCCGGAGTCTTCACAATAATCATCGCGCTACGGGTCGCCATCGCCTTCCGTGCCGGCTCGCGCATGCTGTTACCGCGAGCCAGCGCGTGTCTTGAGGATCTCCACCAGCCGGCGATGCACGCTCTCGATGTCACCGTTGCGAACGGGCTCAAACAGTCCACGGCGCCGGTAGAACTCCACCAGCGGTTCGGTCTCCCGATGATACACCTCAAGGCGCCGCCGCACCGTCTCCTCCTGGTCATCATCCCGCTGGTACAGCTCGCTGCCGTCGATGTCGCACCGGCCCGGGCGCCTGGGCGGGCTCGATTCCACGTGATAGATGTGGGAGGTCTGCCGGCAAACCCGGCGCCCGGTCAGCCGGCGGACAATGACGTCGTCGGCGACATCAAAGTATAACACCAGATCAATGCGGCGCCCCGTCGCGGCCAGGACCCGGTCCAATGCGCGGGCCTGCCTCAGCGTGCGCGGGAATCCATCCAGGACAAACCCGCGCCGCGCATCCGGCTGGTTGAGACGGTCCTCGATGATGGCAATCATCACGTCATCAGGGACCAGTTCGCCCTGATCGACGTATTGTCGGGCCTGTTGCCCGAGCGGGGTCTCCGCCGCCATCGCCGTGCGCAGGATGTCCCCGGTGCTGACCTGCGGGATGCCCTCGCGCTGCTCGAGGAGTTGCGCCTGCGTGCCCTTGCCCGCGCCTGGCGGCCCCAGAAAGATGAGGTTCATCTACCTCATGAAGCCCTCATAGTGGCGCATCAGGACGTAGGCCTCGATCTGCTTCATGGTCTCCAGGGCCACGCCCACCACAATCAGCAAGGACGTGCCGGCGAGATAGAACGTGAGGACCCCTGTCCCCCGGGCCAGATAGATCGGCAGCACCGCGATGCCTGCCAGGACGAGCGCACCCACCATCGTCAACCGCTCCACCACCCGGGTCAGGTACTCGCTGGTCGGCCGTCCGGGCCGGATGCCTGGGATGAATCCACCGTACTTCTTGATGTTCTCCGACACGTCGTTGGGGTCGAAGCTCACGGCGGTGTAAAAGAATGTGAACAGGATAATCAACCCGGCGTACAGGAGGTCGCCCAGCGGCTGGCCGATCCCCGGCAAAATCATCCTGCCGATGCGGTTGAGCGGTTCATACTGCACGAATTGGGCGATCGTCCCGGGGAACTGCAGCACGGACACGGCAAAGATGATCGGAATGACGCCGGCCTGGATGAGTCGCAGGGGCAGGTGCGTGCTCTGCCCGCCGTAGACGCGCCGGCCGACGATGCGTTTGGCATACTGCACCGGAATCTTCCGCACGGCCTGGGTCACCAGCACCACCGCCACGATGCTGAGCAGGACGACCCCCAGATCGAGGAGGAACTGCCACCACTGCACCTCGCCCACGTTCAGGAGCCGCAGCGTCTGCGTCGTCTGGCTGGGCAACCGCGCGACGATACCGCCGAAGATGATCAGCGAGACGCCGTTGCCCACGCCGTACTCAGTCATGATCTCGCCCAGCCAGGTCAACAGCATCGTGCCAGCCGTCAGCGTGATCACGATCATGCCCATCGTGAGTGGACGCGTGTCCGGCAGCGCGCCAAGGTTCCGGATGAGGATGGTCTGCCCCGAGGCCTGCAGGACGGCCAGTACCACGGTGAGGTACCGCGTGTACATACCGATCTTGCGACGGCCGGCTTCGCCTTCTTCCTGGGCCAGTTCTTTCAAATTCGGAAAGACCACCTGCAACAGGCTCATGATGATGGACGCGGTGATGTAGGGGAAGACGCCCAGCGCGAAGATCGCGAACCGGCTGAACGCCCCGCCCACGAACAGGTCCAGGAAGCTAAACACGCTGCCTTGCTGCCGGAACAATCGTTCCAAGGCGGCCACATTCACGCCGGGAACCGGCAGGTGTGCGCCCAACCGGTACAAGACCAGCATCACCGCCGTAAAGAGCACCCGGCGGCGCAAGTCCGCGATGCGGAGTGCGTTAATCAGCCCGGCCAGCATGCTGAATCACCTCGGCGCGACCGCCGGCTTTCTCGATCGCCGCCATCGCCGTCTTGCTGAACGCGTGCGCCTTGATCGTCAGGGGTCGGTCCAGCGCGCCTGTCCCCAGAATTTTTACCGGCCCGCGCTTGATGAGACGGGCCTCGAGGAGTTGCCGCGGCGTCACCTCGGTGTCGGCGGGAAACCGGTTCAGGGCTTTCAGATTGACCGGAGCGTACTTCAGCCGTCGCAGCCCGCCCGCGTGACTGACTCCTCCGGCACGCACGCCTCGCCGGAAGGGCAGGCGCTTGGTCAAAATGGTCTGACCACCTTCAAACCCTGGACGGGGTCCTGCCCCCGAGCGGGCAGACTGGCCTTTCCGTCCTCGGCCGCTGTACGCGCCACGGCCGGAGCCCCAGCCCCGGCCCCGGCGTCGGCGCCGGCGGCGCGATCCGCGAGCAGGCTTCAACTCGTCGATCTTCATAACTGTCGCCGCACCCCGGCCACCTCTTCGACCGGCCGCCCTCTGGTCTTGGCCACCTCTTCAGGCGTCCGCAGGTCGAGCAAGGCCGCCAGGGTGGCCCGGGCCTGGTTGATCGGGTTCCGCGACCCGAGGGACTTGGTCAGGATGTCTCTGATACCTGCCGCCTCGAGCACGGCGCGAACCGACCCGCCGGCGATGACCCCCGTGCCTTCAGACGCCGGACGCAACAGCACTTTCGACGCGCTAAAGTACCCGATGACCTCGTGGGGGATCGTCCTCTTGCGCAGCGGGATCTCGATCAACTGCTTCTTCGCGTCCTCCACCGCCTTGCGGATGGCATCCGGCACCTCGGCGGCCTTTCCCAGCCCCACGCCCGCACGCCCCTGCTCATCACCGACAACCACCAGCGCCGCGAAGTTAAACCGCTTCGCGCCCTTCGTCACCTTTGCCACGCGGTTGATCCACACGGCCTTCTCCACCGTGAGGTTCACCGAGGCCGGATCAATCCTTTTCACTGGCATCGTTGTCGCTCCTCAGAATTCCAGGCCAGCTTTTCTGGCCGCATCGGCCAGCGCTTTGATCCGGCCGTGGTATTTGTAACCACCGCGATCAAACACGACCTGTTTGATGCCTTTTTCCAGCGCCCGTCGCGCAATGAGCTGGCCGACCAGATCGCCGGCCTCGCTCTTCTTCTTGCCCTTCGCCTGCACCCGCAGCTCCGGATCCATCGTAGACGCCGCGGCCAGCGTCACCCCGCGGCTGTCGTCGACAATCTGCGCGTACATGTGCTTCAAGCTCCGGAAGACCGACAACCGCGGGCGCTGCGGGCTCCCCGCCATCCTCTTCCGCAGCCGCGTATGGCGCTGCAGCCGGAGCACGTTGCGATCGGATCTCTTCAGCATCGCCTACACCTTCCCACCGACGGTGCGACCGGCCTTGCCGGGCTTGAGTTTGATCTGTTCATCCGCGTAGCGGATCCCCTTGCCTTTGTAGGCGTCCGGCGGCCGAATGGCACGAATCCTGGCCGCGATCTGACCGACAAGTTCCTTATCGATCCCGGTGACCACGATCCGGATGGGCTGGGGCAGGTCAAACTGGATGCCGCTGGGCGGCACCACGTCGACCGGATGAGAGTACCCCACCTGCAACGAAAGCGCATTGCCGTGTTTGGCGGCGCGATACCCTACCCCCACAATCTCCAGCTCCACTCTGTACCCCTCCACAACGCCTCGAACCATGCCGGCCAGGAGGGCGCGCGTCAACCCGTGCAGGGCGCGATGGTGCTCCAGATCGGTGGGCCGGCTCACCACCACGGTGCCATCCTGCAACTGGACGGTCATGTCCGGATGGCACTCGCGGACCAGGCGGCCCTTCGGCCCCTTCACCTCCACCGTGCGGCCGGTCACCTTGACCTCCACGCCCTTGGGAATCGGAATGGGCGCCCTGCCTACTCTCGACATCGAAATTTCCTCCACCCTCTGGACCCACAGGTCACAGGTCCTCACCACACATAACAGATGACCTCGCCGCCGACGCCAAGCCGCCTGGCCTGGCGGTCCGTCATCACCCCACGGGAGGTGGTCAGGATCACGACTCCCATCCCGCCCCGCACCCGCGGGATCTCGGCCCGGCCTGTGTACAGCCGCAGCCCGGGGCGGCTCACCCGCGTGAGACCCGACAGCACCGTCTCCTTGCGCGGCCCGTATTTCAGGGTAATGCGCAGCACCCCCTGTGGACCGCGGTCGATGCGATGCCAGTCCGCAATGAATCCTTCGTCTTTCAGAATGCGCGCAATCTCCATCTTCAGCCGGCTGGCCGGGATATCGGTGTAGTCATGCCGCGCGCGGAGGCCGTTGCGAATCCGCGTCAGCATGTCAGAGATTGGATCGGTGATGACGCCCACGTACCCTTACCTCCCTAACTGCGGGACTGGGGATTTGGGACTGGGGACTGGTGAAGACGAAACGCCATCTAGTCCCTAGTCCCCGTTCCCTAGTCCCGTAGTTTCGTGTGTTACCAGCTCGCCTTGACCACGCCCGGAATCTCGCCCCGGTGCGCCAGCTGCCGCAAACAGATCCGGCACAGACCGAATTTCCGAAACACCGCCCGCGGCCGCCCGCAGCGCAGGCAGCGCGAGTACTTGCGCACCTTAAACTTGGGTGTCCGCTTCCACTTCTCCAGCATCGACTTCTTGGCCACCGTAAGCCCCCTTCAAATCTCGGATCTTGGATCCTGGATCGGCATTTAGGCGGTTACCGCTCCCGCCTCGCGCAGGGGCAAGCCCAGCAGCCGCAGCAGTTCCCTGGCTTCCTCATCTGTCTGCGCCGTGGTGACCAGGGTGATATCCATGCCCCGTACCTTCTCCACCTTGTCGTAATCGATCTCGGGGAAGATGAGTTGCTCGCGCACGCCGATGTTCAGATTGCCGCGCCCATCGAACTGCCGCTCGGAGATGCCTTTGAAGTCTTTGATGCGCGGCAGGGCGATGTTGAACAGTTTGTCCACAAACTGATACATCCGGTCGCCGCGCAGCGTCACCTTCGCCGCGATCGGGAGCCCCCGGCGCAGCTTGAAAGCGGCGATCGATTTCTTCGCCCGCGGAATCACCGGGCGCTGCCCCGCGATCACCGCCAGCTCTTCCGCGGCCTTGTCCAGAAACCGCGAGTCCGTGGTGGCGTCGCCCACGCGCACGTTGATGACCACCTTCTCCAGCCTTGGCACTTCCATCACATTCCTGTAGCGAAACCGTTCGCGCAGGCGGGGAACCGCCTCCGCACGATAGCGGTCCTTCAGTCTGGCCGGCGCTCTCACCGTGGGCTCTGCCGGTGCCGCGGCCGGCGCCTTAGGCTCCGGCGCCTGCGCTTTCCGCTCGGGACCCGGCGCCTTCCGTTCAGGACCCGGCGCCTTCCGCTCCGGGGCCGCAACCGTCTCAGGAGCCGCCTTCTTGCCTGCGGCAACCTTCTTGGCCTCTGGGGCTGGCTTCTTGGTCTCCGGAGCTGCCTTCTTCCCCTCAGGCGCTTTCCGCTCTGTTTCCGCGCGCTTCTTCGCGTCCGTCATTTCTCGATTTGCTCCCCGCACCGCTTGCAGACCCGCACCTTCGCGCCATCAGCCAGGTAGCCGTGGCCGACTCGAGCGGCGCGGCCGCACTTCGGGCAGACCATCATCACCCGGCTGCTATAGACCGGTGCCTCTTTCTCTACGACACCGCCCTGGGGCATCTTTTGCGTCGGTTTGGTGTGCCGTTTGACCACGTTCACGCCCTCAATGATGACCTTACCGTGCTTGGGCAAGACCTTGAGGACCTTGCCGCGCTTGCCTCGCTGCCGGCCGGCGATCACTTCAACCATGTCGCCCTTCTTCACGTGAACCTGTTCCCGTTCAATCGTCACGGCCATCGGCTACAGGACCTCGGGGGCCAGCGAGATGATCTTCATGAACTGCTTCTCGCGTAACTCACGCGCCACCGGCCCAAAAATGCGCGTGCCGCGCGGGTTGAACTGGTCGGTCAAGATCACTCCCGCGTTGTCGTCAAAGCGGATGTACGAACCGTCCGTGCGGCGCATGGGTCGCGCGGTGCGCACCACCACCGCCCGCACGACCTCCCCCTTCTTGACCGGGCTATTCGGCGTGGCCTGCTTGACGGAGCACACCACCACATCCCCCACCGTGGCGTAGCGGCGGGTGCTGCCGCCCATGACGCGGATGACCATCAGCTGCCGCGCGCCGGTGTTGTCGGCGACCTTCAGCCGCGTGTAGGTCTGGATCATTTCGCCTTCTCCAGAATCTGCACGATCCGCCAGCGCTTCTCTTTGCTCAGGGGGCGAGTCTCCTCAATCAACACCCGGTCCCCCGCGCGGGCCTGGTTCTCCCCGTTGTGCGCTTTGAACTTCCGGACATGGCGCAGCGTCTTGCTGTACATGGGGTGGCGGTGGGTCGTCTCGACCCGCACCACCGCGGTCTTGTCCATCTTGTCGCTGACGACCACGCCCACGCGCGTCTTCCGCTGTCTGCGCTCGTCCATCACACTCGGACTCCCTTTTCCGTCAGCACCGTCTTCAGACGGGCAACGTCCCGCCGCAGCCCGCGGATCTTCGCCGTGTTCGGTGTTTGGCCGCTGACTTTCAGGCGCAGGGTGAACAGTTCCCGCTGCGCTTCATCCAGCTTGCGGAGCAATTCGTCCGGGGTCAGTTCGCGAATCTCTCGCGCCTCCAGGGGCATCTAGACGACAACCTCCTCGCGCGTCACAAACTTCGTCTTGATCGGCAGCTTGTGCGCCGCGAGCGCCATCGCCTCTTTCGCCTGGCCCTCGTCGACACCCGCTAGTTCAAACAGAATGCGTCCCGGCCGCACCACCGCCACCCAGAACTCCGGGTTGCCCTTCCCGCTGCCCATCCGGGTCTCTGCCGGCTTCTTGGTCACAGGCTTGTCCGGGAAGATCCGGATCCACAACTTCCCGCCCCGCTTGATGAACCGTGTGATCGCGCGGCGCGCCGCCTCGATCTGTATGCTCTTAATCCAGGCCGGCTCCAGCGCCTGGAGGCCGTACTCTCCGAACGCGATCGTGGCCCCGGCCAGCGGCCGTCCTTTCATTCGGCCGCGGTGAGCCTTCCGGAACTTGCTGTGTTTAGGCAGTAACATCGGTGTCTCTCCTGGTGACGATCGGCCGCGGCGCCTTGCTGGGGATGACCACCGTGCGATCGGTATCCGAACCGCTCGCGGCTCCGCCCACCGGCGCGGGTTCGGACGGTCGGGGCGGACGACGGAGCTCGACCTCCGGCCGGCGCTCAGGGAGAATCTCCCCGCGATAGATCCACACCTTCACGCCGATGCGGCCGTATGTCGTGAGCGCCTCGGCGATCCCGAAGTCGATGTCAGCCCGCAGGGTGTGCAGCGGGACCCGCCCGTCACGGTACCACTCGTAGCGGGCAATTTCTGACCCCGCCAGGCGTCCGGCGCATGCAATGCGGATGCCTTTCGCGCCTGCGCGGAGGCTGCGCTGCACAGCCTGCTTCATGGCCCGCCGGTAGGCCACCCGGCGTTCCAGTTGTTGCGCCACGTTCTCGGCCACCAGCAGCGCCTCAAGCTCCGGCCGGCGGATCTCCTGCACGTTCAGCTGCACCTGCTTGCCGGTGAGTTCGTCCAGCTCCTTCTTCAACGCGTCGATGCCGGTCCCGCCGCGCCCGATGATAATGCCCGGACGCGCCGCATGGATGATCACGCGCACCTGCGGCTTGCCGCCGACGCCGGACTGTGTCCCGAATCGCTCGATTTCCACCCGGGAGATCCCGGCGCGCGAAAGCTTCTTTTTAATGTGCGTCCGGATGGCCAGATCTTCCTGGATGAGGGTGGCCATGTGCTTTGCGTACCACCGCGACTCCCAATCGCGGATGATCCCGACCCGCAACCCTATAGGATGAATCTTTTGACCCACGCAGTCACCTCCACGAGTCTACACAGTCTTCCCAGTCTACACAGTCTTCCCAGTCTACCCGCGTGGTCATTAGACTGTGGAGACTGGGAAGACTCAACGCTATCCACCACTTTCCGCGACGATCACGGTGACGTGGCTGCTGCGCCTGGTGATGATGTCCGCCCGGCCGCGGGCCCGGGGATGCACCCGCTTCGTGGACGGCCCCTGATCCGCGTACGCCCGCGAGACCTTCAGCGTCTCGCGGTCCAGCTCCAGGTTGTTCTCAGCGTTGGCAACCGCCGACTTCAAGACCTTCTCCACCGCGCGGGCCGCGCGAGACGACGTAAACCGGAGCATCGCCTCTGCCTCCTTCACAGGCCGCCCGCGGATCATCCGCACGACCAGCTGGACCTTCTTCGCAGAGAGCCGCAGGTATTTCGCTTCCGCTCTGGCTTCCATCCCGGTCTCCCGTTACGATCCCGTCGACGCCGGCGGCGGGGTCGCTGTCGTCGGCGCCGCGGCGGGCGTGACGCCAGTCGTCCGCTCAGCGGCGGCCGCGGCGGCAGCCGTGGCACCGGCGGCGCCGTGCCCCTTGAAGATCCGCGTCGGCGAAAACTCGCCAAGTTTGTGGCCGACCATCTGCTCCGCCACGTAGATGGGGACGTGCTTGCGGCCGTCGTAGACGGCGATGGTATGCCCCACCATCTCCGGGACAATCGTGGAGCGCCGCGACCACGTCTTGATCACGCGCCGCTCCCTGGTCCGGTTGAGCTCACGGATCTTTTCAATCAGGTGCTCGTCTACGAAAGGCCCCTTCTTTGTCGAACGGCCCATGCCTCGTCATTTCCTCCGTTTCACGATAAACTGGTCGCTGAGCTTCGGCTTCCGCGTCTTTGCCCCGAGCGTCGGCTTCCCCCACGGGCTAACCGGCCCCGGCATGCCGATGGGCGAGCGGCCCTCCCCGCCGCCGTGCGGGTGGCTGGCAGGATCCATCGCCACCCCGCGAACCCCGGGTCGGACGCCCAACCAGCGCTTGCGCCCAGCCTTTCCGAGGGTCACCGAGTCATGCTCCAGGTTGCTCACCTGGCCGATCGTCGCCTTGCAGTCCACCCTGACCAGCCGCACTTCGCCGGACGGCAGCCGCACGTGCGCGTACTCGCCTTCCTTGGCCATCACCTGCGCCGCCGTACCGGCCGCCCTCGCCATCTGCCCGCCCCGGTTGGGAGCCAGTTCGATGTTGTGGATCATGGTACCGATGGGAATGCCGCGCAGTGGCATCGCGTTGCCGGGACGGATCTCCGCGTCTGGTCCGGACAGCACCGTATCACCCACGGCCAGGCCTTCCGGCGCCAGAATATATCGCTTCTCGCCGTCGGCATAGCGCAGCAGGGCCAGGCGCGCGGACCGGTTCGGATCGTATTCCACTGCCGCCACTTTTGCCGGCACGCCGTCTTTGTCGCGCCTGAAGTCCACGACGCGGTAGTACCGCTTGTGTCCACCGCCCCGGTGGCGCACGGTCACCCTGCCCTGCGCGTTACGGCCGCCGCTCTTGCGCATCGGCTCGATCAGCGATCGCTCCGGCTTGTCCTTGGTGATCTCGTCAAACGAGGGGACAGTCGCAAAGCGCTGCCCCGGCGTCACCGGCTTAAACTTTTTTAGGGTCACAGACCTCGCCCTCCGTTAGGTCAGGGTCTCCAAGTCGATTTTCTGACCCGGCGCAAGCGTCACCACGGCCTTCTTGTAGCCGAACGTGTGAATGTAATGCTGTCCGCGCCGCCGCTGCCGTCCAGGAATCGTAATGGTGTTGACCTTCATCACCTGCACGTGAAACAAGCGTTGCACCGCGTCCTTGATGGCCGGCTTGTTGGCAGCCGCGGTCACTTCGAACGTGTATCTGCCGGCCTCCGTGCCCCGCATGCTCTTCTCAGTCAAGATCGGCCGGCGGATCACGGTTCTCGGATCGGTCATGGCCCGAACACCTCTGCCACCACCGCCACCGCCGGTGGTGTGAGTACCACACAGTCGGCCGTCAGGATCTCGTGGATCCGCAGCGACGTGGCCGGCCGCACGGTGACATGCGGGAGGTTCGAGGCCGACCGCGCAAGTATCGCGTCCGGCGCAGCGGTCACCAGCAGCGTCCTCCCCGCGACCGGCAGTCTCCGCAGCAGCGCAACGATCACCTTTGTCCGCGGCGCTTCCAGCACCGGCGGCGCAACGACCACGATCTGCCCAGCCGCCGCCTTGGCTGAGAGCGCCGACCGGACGGCCAGGTGCCGCACCTTTTGCGGCGTCCCCTGGCGATAATCGCGTGGTTTGGGACCGAACGTGATCCCGCCCCCGATGAAGAGCGGCGCCTTGCGGCTGCCGTGACGGGCACGACCCGTCCCCTTCTGCCGCCAGATCTTGCGTGTGCTGCCGGCGACTTCGCCGCGCGTCTTCGTCGCGCGCGTCCCCAGGCGGCGATTGGCAAGATGCGCGAGCAATGCCTCGTGCATGACCGCAGCATGCGGCGTGATCCCGAACACGTCCGCCGGCAGTTCCACGGACCCCGTGCCCTTCCCCTCCGCGTCGAACGCCTGGGCCGTCGGCATGGTGCTCACCTGCCCCCCGGCCGCGCGGCGGCCGCCGTCTTGCGCACCATGACCACACTCCCGCGGGGCCCGGGGATTGCGCCGCGGACCAACAGCAGGTGTCCGCCGGCATCCACCTTCACCACGCGCAGTCCCTTGACGGTCACGCGCTTGCCGCCGTGCCGTCCGGGCATCCGCTTGCCGGGCCATACTCGTCCCATGGACGACGAGCCGATCGACCCGATGGCGCGGTGCATCAGCGAGACACCGTGGGTGTCGCGTTGACCCCGGAAATTATGGCGTTTGATCCCGCCCGCAAACCCGCGCCCACGGCTGGTCCCGATGACATCCACGAGATCGCCGCCCCCGAACGCCGCCACCGTAATCTCCTGGCCGACCGCATAGGTCTCCCCGGCAGTCGGGATGAACTCCCGCAACAACCGGCGAGGCGCGGTCTTCGCCCGCGCGAACACGCCCTTCATCGGTTTGGTCACCTTGCGTTCGGCCACCGGCTCAAACCCCACCTGCACCGCAGCGTAGCCATCCCGTTTGGGAGTACGGATCTCGGTTACGATGCATGGTCCGGCCTGGATCACCGTCACCGGGACGACATTGCCCGCCTCGTCAAACACCTGCGTCATGCCGAGTTTTCGTCCAATGATGGCTGCCATCATGAAACCCCGGTGATTAGGGAGTCGTGATTTGTGATTCGTAACCGCTTGCCGCGAGTACTCCGTTGTTGTGTCGAATCACAAATCACGAATCACCAATCACGCCGTTAGAGTTTTATTTCGATATCCACGCCCGCCGGCAAGTCCAGGTGACTGAGCGCGTCGACGGTCTTCTGTGTCGGCTCGAGGATGTCGATCAGCCGCTTGTGCGTCCGCAGCTCGAAGTGTTCCATGGACTCCTTGTCGATGTGCGGCGAGCGGATCACACAAAACAGGTTGCGCGCCGTCGGCAATGGGACTGGGCCCGCGACGCGTGCCCCGGTGCGGCGCACCGTGTCCACGATGCGTTCGGCAGACTGGTCCAGGACTTTGTGATCGAACGCCTTCAGCTTGATTCGAATCTTTTGAGCCATCTATTCCATCACCTTCGCAACGGCGCCGGCCCCCACCGTCCGCCCGCCTTCCCGGATCGCAAACCGCAGCCCCTCTTCCAGCGCCACCGGCGTGATCAGCGCGATCTCCATCGTGATGTTGTCTCCCGGCATCACCATCTCCACCCCGTCCGGCAGCTTGACGTCCCCCGTCACGTCCGTCGTCCGAAAGTAGAACTGCGGCCGGTACCCCGTGAAGAACGGCGTGTGCCGCCCCCCCTCTTCCTTGGTCAGCACGTACACCTCCGCCTTGAACTTCGTGTGCGGCTTGATACTCCCCGGCTTCGCCAGCACCATCCCCCGCTCGATCTCTTCCTTCTCCACCCCCCGCAGCAGCACGCCCACGTTGTCCCCCGCCACCGCCTCGTCCAGCGTCTTGCGGAACATCTCGATCCCCGTCACCACCGTCTTCTTCGCCTGCGCCCGCAGCCCCACGATCTCTACCTCTTCCCCCACCTTCACCTTCCCCCGCTCCACCCGCCCCGTCGCCACCGTCCCCCGCCCCGTGATCGTGAAAATGTCCTCCACCGCCATCAGGAACGGCTTCTCCACTTCCCGCTGCGGCGTCGGGATGTACGTGTCCACCGCGTCCACCAGCGCCCACAGCTTGTCCACCCACTCGTTCTTCCCCCGCGCTATCCCCTTGCCCCCCGTCCCCTCCAGCGCCTCCAGCGCCTTCAACGCGCTCCCCCGGATTACCGGGATCTTGTCCCCCGGATACTGGTACTGGCTCAGCAGGTCCCGCACTTCCACCTCCACCAGCTCCAGCAGCTCCGGGTCATCCACCATGTCGACCTTATTCAGAAACACCACGATGTACGGCACGTTCACCTGCCGCGCCAGCAGGATGTGCTCCCGCGTCTGCGGCATCGGCCCGTCCGCCGCGCTCACCACCAGGATGGCCCCATCCATCTGCGCCGCCCCTGTGATCATGTTCTTGATGTAGTCCGCGTGCCCCGGACAGTCCACGTGCGCGTAGTGCCGCTTCGGCGACTCGTACTCCACGTGGCTGATCGCGATCGTGATCCCCCGCGCCTTCTCCTCCGGCGCGTTGTCGATCTCCCAGAACCCGTACGGCTTCGTCACGCCGATCCCCGCCAGCGTGTGCGTGATCGCCGCCGTCAGCGTCGTCTTCCCGTGGTCCACGTGCCCGATCGTCCCCACGTTGCAGTGCGGCTTCGTCCGCTCAAACTTTGGCCTGCTCATGCCACCCTCCCCAACCTCGATCTATGAGTGCGATCCCTAATCCCTACTCCCGCAGTTTCTTTCAGCATAATGACTCGTGAGTCGTGAGCCATACACCACGGTTCACGACTCGCGAGTCACGCAAAGCGTCCGCCCTGAACCACGCGCTCCGCTTGGGTTCAGGGCATGAACCACTCGCGCTTCTGCAGAATGGCGCCGCCATGAACCCGAGCGAAGCGAGTGGTTCATGGAGCCCACGACCGGATTCGAACCGGTGACCTTGTCCTTACCAAGGACACGCTCTGCCACCTGAGCTACGTGGGCGCGTTGCAAGAGATGCCGTATTGCAACCGTATTATAGAGGTGGTGTATACCCATTTCAAGCGTCGTGCCGGATCGGGGACTCTCGTGCGATTTTGCGACCGGCGGCGTCGAAGGGAGGACGGGATCGTGGACTGGGTCGGGTGGATGGTGGTGGTCTTGCTGATCTGGTTCCTCTTCTTCCGCAAACCCTAGAACCCGGGTAGAATAGCAGTGATGGTTGAGCGGGAGTAGCTCAGTGGTAGAGCGTCTCCTTGCCAAGGAGAAGGTCGCGGGTTCAAGTCCCGTCTCCCGCTCCAGCGTGTGCACCGCCACGGCGGCGTAGCCAAGAGGCAAGGCAGGGGTCTGCAAAACCCCCACTCCCCGGTTCGAATCCGGGCGCCGCCTCCAACCATGAACGACCGGGAACGCGGGATCGCGGAAACGCGGGAACGCGAATTTGGAAGGACCATAAAGACCAGGGTAGTGCCCTGGTCGCTTCTTTTTTCGGGTCGTGCATACCCTATAATCGAGGACGGGCGGGTGGCGGAACTGGGATACGCTGGGGCCTTAAAAGCCTCTGGTCTGAAAGGACCTTGTGGGTTCGACTCCCACCCCGCCCACCACTGGCGTAGTGACGATCCTTCCTACTGCTGGATCGGTTTGGCCAGCGGGCGGTCGTACCGTAAGACGGGGAGATAACGCTCCAGAAGCGCGAACCCACCGAAGAGGACTGCCACGTACGCGAGATCTCCGAGGACTGTGTTCCGGAAGAACGGCAAGGCCGCCACATACGCGGTCGTAAGTCCCGCCCACGACTTGGGATAGAGCGTCCCCATCACCCACACGCCGAAGTTCGTGACGACAAAGAACAGGACCGAACTCGCCAGGGTAGCCATCACCACCGGCAACAAGGTCTTCCGCCTTCGCACCTGGGTGCCGACCAGCACGATCAGCAGGAAGCTCCCGTAGACGAACGGCATCGTGGAATGGAACCCAAGAAGCACGTCACTCAGCACCATCGCGGCCAGCGGCACGGCGCACGCTGCCGCGAGATGAGAGAATTGCGCGCCTGCAAAGAGCGCCATGGCGGCGACCGGCGCCACGTTGGGTGGATGAGGGAGTAGACGCGATGCTGCCGCCAGGAGAATTCCGGCGAACAGCACGAGAGGACGCGCGGAGATCATCCACGATCACCTCGCTTCACAGATTTGCGCCTGGCGTCCTCAAGACCTCTTTCCTTCTATGATGGAGAAGAACTCCGCCCGTGTCCGGGCGTCCTCGCGGAAGATCCCGCGCGTGGCGGAGGTGACGACCTTGCTGCCGGGTTTCTTGACCCCCCGCATCGTGGTGCACAGGTGTTCTGCCTCGATCACCACGGCGGAGCCGGCAGCACCCAATCCACCCTGGCAGAGAAAGTCTGCCACCTGCGATGTCAAACGTTCCTGCACCTGAGGGCGGCGCGCGAGCATCTCGACCAGGCGCGCCACCTTGCTGACGCCTAGGATGCGTCCCTGCGGAATATACCCGACGTGCGCGACCCCGTGAAAGGGCAAGAAGTGATGCTCGCACATGGAATAGAACGGAATGTCTTTCACGATCACCAGCTCATGGTGATCTTCATCGTCGAACCCTACCTCCAACAGCTCGCGCGGATCTTCCTTGAGACCCGCAAAGATCTCCTCGTACATATCGGCGATGCGCCGGGGCGTGCCGATCAGCCCTTCCCGCTTCGGATCCTCACCGATGGCCTCGATAATCTGTTGCACTGCCCGCTCAATCACTGCCTTGTCCATTTGCTTGACCTCGGTAGCCACCTATCGTCCCTCCTTGTGTGATGCAGTGGTCGCCCCAGTGATCTTCGCTGTATCGTGTTGCGGGGCTTGGGCGCGACCTCGTGTCGAGGCATCCTGATACCCGCAGAAATATTCCATCATCCGTGCCACCCGGACCATCGCCTGGACGTCATGGACCCGCAGCATGTTCGCGCCCTGCGCGATTGCAAACGCCACCGCCGCCGCGGTGCCCTCCAACAGGTCAGTGGGGTGCAACCGCAGCAGATCCCGGATGTAATCTTTCCGCGACGTCGCCACGAAGATTGGGAACCCCAGGCTGCGCAGCTCCGGCAGGCGGCGCATCAACTCGATGTCACGCGACGGATGCTTCCCGAAGTTCAGGCCCGGATCCACCAGGATGCGCTCCCGTGGAACCCCCGCCGCGATCAGCTCTTTGGTCCGCCGCCACAGGAATGCCGCCACCCAGTCCATCATCGAGGGCACGTCGATGTCCGTGTAGTGGTGCTTCGGGTGTCCGTGCAGGTGCATGATCACGATACCGGCATGGCTGGTCGCGATGACCCGGACCATCTCTGGGTCGGCGGCGCCGCTGATGTCATTCACCAGGACGGCCCCGGCGTCAATGGCAGCTTTGGCCACGGCAGGCTTGTACGTATCCACTGCCACCGGCCGGTCGTACCGGCGGACCAGGGCTGCGATCAGCGGTGCGACCCGCTGGATCTCCTCACCGCTAGGGACCGGCTCGCCCTGCTGCGCCGTCTCGCCGCCGACCTCGATCACATCCACGCCCTCACGGATCATCTCGTCCGCGCGGGCGAGCGCCGCGTCCAGACCGTAATACCGGCCGCGATCATAGAACGAGTCGGGGGTGTTGTTCAGGATCCCGGCCACGTACACGCGCGAGGCAAAGTTGAACCGGTGCGGGCCTAGCGTGACGGTGGGCGGTGGCGAGATCGCGGCACGCAGAGTGGTGCGCACGGCGTCCGCCACAGGCGCGGCGGCCCCCGCGATGAATCGCTCGAACTGAGCAGCCGTCCCCGCCAGGATGACCGCCACCCGTTCCTGCAGGGGCGGGGCGGCCTGGGCCGGCGTGGAGGCAATACCCCCGAGGCGCGAAAACTCCGCGGCGGCGCGCGTCAGAGCCGCCTCAGGGGCCATCAGGCGGATCCGGAGGAACGCGCTGTCGGCCGGCGATGCCGGCGCGGGCAACGGCGTCAGGGCCCAAGCCCAGTACAAATCACTTTGGTCGGTCACGTTATCACTCAACGGGAAATGGAAAACTTCCATTCCAGTATACCCGGCCGCACAGGACTATTCGGCGGGTTCAGGGATGACTTTCAACGTGCGCACCGGCGACAACGCGACCCACAGAAAGGCCAGCACGCCGCCTGCTGCCGATATCGCAATCGCGGGGCGCAGGCCCAGCCCCTCGCCAAGCAGGCCACCGGCCAGACCCCCCAGCGGCATGGTTCCCCACACCAGGAAGCGCATCGTGGCATTCATGCGGCCCTGCAGGCGGTGCGGGGTGATCGCCTGCCGCAGGCTGACCTGGTTGATGTTGTAGACCGGATTCGCGAAGCTGGTCAGCAGCCCCGAGAACACCAGTAGGGGGAGTGCGGTCGCTCGTGTCGCCAGCGGAATTGAAATCAGCCCCAGGCCATCAATGAGTGTTGCCGCAACGATCGCGCGGCCCACGCCAACACGCCTGGCGAGCCGTCCGGCGGTGAGAGCCCCGAGGAGCCCAGAGACGTTACCCAGGCTGAAGATGATGCCGATTTGCGCCGGGCCTAATCCAAGTTCGCGTGTCGCGAACAAGAAGTACAGCGTAAACAGCGCGGATGTAAAGAAGTTGAAGGTCCCGGTGCACCCGGCAATCGAGCGCAACAGCCGGTGGCCGAAGACAACGCCGAGTCCTTCCCTCACGTCAGCGATCAGCGGGTTCCGTGGGCCGTGCACGACCGCCGGTTCCTGCCCCTTGATCAGCCGGATGAGCCCACCGGAGATGACAAACGACACCGCATCAAGCGCGATGGCCAGCGGCGCGCTGATCACTTGAATCACTACGCCGGCGATCCCAGGTCCCGCGAGGTTCGCCAGCGACCGTGTCGCTTCCAGTTTGCTATTTCCTTCCACCAGCTGCCGCCGATCCACCAGGGCCGGGAGATATGCCTGATAGGCGACGTCAAAGAACACCGTGAGGACGCCGACGACCAGTCCCACGGCATACAGGTGCAGCATACTCAAGCCCGCAGTGAGGGCAGCGACTGGGATCGTCAACAATACGGCGGCCCGGCCCAGGTCCCCGGTGATCAGAATCGGCCGCCGGGGCCACCGGTCCACCCAGACGCCAGCGAGGAGGCCGATGAGCAGAAAGGGCGCCCGTTCCACCGCCGTCAGGATCCCCATCTGTCCGGCTGTCGCCTGAAGTGTCAGTGCTGCAATTAGGGGAATAGCCAGGCCGGTAAACTGGTCCCCGAAGGCCGAAATCGTCTGCGCCGACCAGAGCTTCATGAAGTCGGAGTGGCGCCACAAAGCCGCGGGATCCGCAGTCCGCGTTCCCGCTGGATCAGTCACGCAGCCGCCTCCCCGTGAGGGCAATGAAGACGTCTTCCAGTGACACGTCCTGCACGCGGAGGTGCCGCACCCGTAGTCCCTGGCCGCTGAGAATCTGAACGGCTTGCGGCAGCGTCTCGTTGATGTCGGCCAGTTCGACCGTGACGTCCCAGATGCTGTCCCCCGGCTGCTCAACCACCGTGACCTGCCCGACGCCCGGAAGGGCCTGGACCAGCGCGGCAGCGCGCGGGGCCGGGCCTTCCACCTCCAGGCGCAGCGCGGTTCGCTGTTGCTGGGCACGCTTCAGAGCCTGCGGCGTGTCCAGCGCAATAATGCGCCCCCTATCAATGATGCCGACCCGCTCACACAGCTGATCAGCTTCTTCCATATAGTGCGTCGTCAGGATGATCGTCTTGCCCTCGTCGCGGTGGAGCCGCCGGACGAGGTCTCTGGCGTTCCGCGCCGCCTGAGGATCCAGCCCGGTCGTAGGCTCATCCAACAGCAAGACCGGGGGATCGTGCAACAGTGCTTTGACCAGCGCAAGCCGCTGGCGCATTCCGGTACTGTACCGTTCCACCAGGTCGTCCGCCCGTGGCGTCAGCTCGACGAGATCGAGCAGCGCGGCGATGCGCCGGCGGGCCTGCACCGCCGGCACCCTATGCAACGCGGCAAAATACTCGAGATTCTCCCGACCGGTAAGCCGCCAGTACACCGCGCGTTCACCGGTCAGCACCACGCCGATGTGCCGGCGGACCTGCGCCGGGTCGCGGACGACGTCGAACTCCCACACCCGCGCCGTCCCGGCCGTGGGAGCAAGCAGCGTGCACAGGATCCGGATGGTCGTGGTCTTCCCGGCGCCGTTCGGCCCGAGCAGGCCGAACAACTCCCCGCGGTGGATTTGCAGGGTGACTCCGTCGATCGCGGTGACCCGGCTGGCCTCGGCTGCAGTACCGCTCCCGCCGGCACCCGCCGCCCGGACGCGAAAGCGCCTGGTCAGATTCTCAAGTTGGACGGCGGGTTCGGGCTGAGCAGTCACGCGATGGCGTCCTAGGAAGCGCGAAGGCTCGTCAGGTCGACCCCTTCGCCTTCGAGCAGCCGGCGCTTCAACGCGGTCCCGCCGCGCAGCGAGTACCCCCCGAGGCCTCCATCGGTGCGCACGACCCGGTGGCACGGCACGATCAGAGGCACGGGATTCTTCGCGCAGGCGTTGCCGACCGCGCGTACGGCGCCCGGGTGCCCGATCTCACGGGCGATGTCGCGGTACGTCCGGACCTGGCCCTTGGGAATCCTGCGGAGCCGCTCAAGCACGATACGCTCAAATGGCCCCACCATGGAGAGATCCACCTCACCGCCAAACCCGTCCATGGAGGTGACGAAGCGGCGCAGATCCTGACGCAGCGGCTGCGGCGGGTGCTGATCGCGGACCGCCGGACGGCGGTATTTCCGGTACAGTCCCCGCGCAAACGCCTCATCGCTGGGAGCCAGATCGACGGCGTTCACTCCTCGGTCGGTGTACGCGACGTACATGGTGCCCAGCGTGCTGGGCAGTGACGTGTATCGCAGCATCTCCTCTGCCCTCCCCGGCCGGTCGGCCGTGTGGCGCGCGTACTGCAGGACAAACGACTCCAGCTCGTCCTCAGACAGCGGCGTGAGCGCCGCCGCCGGCTTCCCCCGCAGCGTGATAATGACCGGCTCCCCGGCCATCGTGTACCGCAGCAGTTCGTTGGTCTTGTTCTTCAGCTCCACGGTGTTGGCCACGCGCATCGCTTGTGCCCCCAAGTTTGACATGGCTATTTTCATAGCTATATGATAGCCAGGCTCCACCTGCCTGTCAACCTGTGGGGGGAGAAAAGCTAGCGGACGACTTCGTCCTTGTAGCGGACGTCAGGGTGCTGGCGCAGGTACTCCAGCACCTTCTGGGCCATCTTCGGCCCGACGACTTCGGCGATCTGGTCGGCGGGGGCCTCCCGCACGTGCCGCACCGAGCCGAACCGGCGGATCAACTCACGCTTGCGCTTTTCCCCGATCCCTTTGATCTCATCCAGGACCGAGAAGACGATCCGCCGCTCGCGGAGCTTCTGGTGGTAGGCGTTGGCAAACCGGTGGGCCTCATCCCGGACCCGCTGCAACAGCCGCAGCGCGTGCGAGTCGCGCGGCAGGGCGATGGGGTCCACGCTGTCGGCCGTGACGATCAGCTCCTCGCGTTTCGCCAGGCCGATGGCGGGAATCGGGACATTGTACTCGAACAGCACGTCGCGGGCCGCATTCAGCTGGCCGCGACCGCCGTCGATGAGGATCAGGTCCGGCATCACCGACCACTTCACCGGCACGGGCTCATCGCGGTCCAACTTCTCCTGCTCCTCGCGGGCCATCGCAAACCGCCGGCGCAGCATCTCCTGCAGGCTGGCATAGTCATTGGGGCCCTCGGTCCACTTCATCTTGAACCGGCGGTAGTCACGCTTCAGCGGCCGGGCGCCTTCGAACACCACCAGCGACCCGACGGTCTCACCGGCCTGGAAGTTGCTCACATCATACGCTTCAATCCGGAAGGGGGCGTGCTCAAGCCCCAGAATCTCCTGGAGCTCC
This sequence comes from Candidatus Segetimicrobium genomatis, assembly GCA_005882295.1. Classification (GTDB taxonomy): domain Bacteria; phylum Sysuimicrobiota; class Sysuimicrobiia; order Sysuimicrobiales; family Kaftiobacteriaceae; genus Telluricultor. The sequence continues at coordinate 30,574 of VBAI01000168.1, forward strand.
TTGATGCCGGCGCCGTCCAGGCCAGACACCCGCGCTCGCTCTTGGTTGAGAAACAACGCGGCGTTCTCCCCGGCCATGTCCGCCAAGCGCTTCCGCTCTCCGCGCTGCGGCACCACGACCTCGACCTTGCTTCCACGCTTTTGCGTCAGCCACTCGGCGATGAGGGCGCCATCCTCCACCGAGTCCTGCAGGATGACCTCGCGCGGGACACTGGGCGCCTCCTGATAGTACTGCGTGAGAAATCCGCCCAACGCCTCAGCGCGCGTCAGACCGCGCGTCCCCTCCAGCAGAAAGTGCTCTTGTCCCTGCAGCCGGCCGGCGCGAATGTAGAACATCTGCACGCAGGCCATATCCCCGGTCTGCGCCACCGCCGCCACATCGCGGTCCTCCAACCCGACGCTGCTGGTGCGCTGCCGCTCGGTGATCGCCTCCATGGCCTGAATCTGATCGCGCAACTGCGCGGCCCGTTCGAATTCCATCGCCTCAGCGGCCCGCGTCATCTCCTGGCGCAAGTCGTCCAGCAGCGACTCCTGCTTTCCCGCCAGGAACATCGCGGCCTGGCGCACCTGCCCGGCATATTGCTCCGCGGTGGCGCCCCAGGCCACGCACGGGGCCGTGCACAGTCCGATGTAGTAGTCTAGGCACGGCCGCGGCAAGTCACGCGTGATCTCGATGTTGCATGACCGCAGCTTGAACAGCTTGCGGATCGTGCGGATCGTGCGGGTCACCAGTTTGGGTTCGTGGTACGGGTAGGGACCGAAGTAGCTGGCGCCGTCGCGGAGCACCTTTCGCGTCATCCGGATCTTCGGGTATGGCTCGTTCGTCAGCTTGACGTACGGAAAGGCTTTGTCGTCCGCCATCCGCACATTGTAGGGCGGCCGGTGCTGCTTGATCAGGTTGGTTTCCAGGATCAGCGCTTCCACCTCGTTCTCGCAGGCCACCACCTCGAAGTCCGCGATCTTGGACATGAGGTGACGGATGCGCGGGCTTTCCAGATGGCCGCTGTCCTGAAAGTACTGCCGGACCCGGTTGCGCAGCGACGCCGCCTTGCCGACATAGATCACCCGCCCGGCGGCATCTTTCATCAAGTAGACGCCCGGGCGCGTCGGCACGGCTTTGAGCTTGTCCTCGAGATTGCTGGCCAGATGCTGAGTCGTCATCTCACACGGTGCGCAGAAATTCCGCGATCCGTCGCAGCCCTTCCTCGAGCAGGCGCTTGTCGCCACCGTACCCGATCCGGATGTGCCCATCCAGCTGGAAATGGTCCCCCGGCACGACCAGCACGTCGTGTGCTTTGCGCAGCCGGGTGGCCAGCTCGGTGGAGTTCACCCTCGGCTGGTAGCGCAGAAAGGCGATCGCGCCAGCTCTCGGCGCGATCCAGCTCACCAGGCCGCCCAGCCCGTCGACCCAGCGCGCCACCGCCTCCAGGTTCTCGTTCAGGATCAGCCGCGTCCGGGTGGCCAGGCGCTGGAAGGCCCGCGGGCCCAGAGCGACCCGCGCCAGATGATCGGACAGCACGCTGGGCGCGATGGTCGTGTAGTCATGATAGCTCCATAAGACCTGGACGGTGTCGTGCGGGGCGACAATCCACCCGATCCGAAGCCCGGGCAGGCCGTAGGCCTTGGAGAGCCCGCCGGTGACGATGACCTTCGGGTAGCGGCCCCAGAACGAACTGGTCGGATGCCCGTCCAGCTCCGCGCCCCGATACACTTCGTCGGCCACGACCCAGGCGTTCACCCTCGCCGCGGCCGCGCAGAGCGCGTTCATCGCGTCGACCGAGAACACGGCCCCGGTTGGATTATTGGGATTACAGACGAAGATGGCCTTCGTCTTCGGCGTCACCAGCCGTTCCAGTTCCTCGAGGTCTGGCATCCATTCCGCCGGCTCCCGCAGCCAGGACGACACGGCCTCGGCGCCCCACGCCCGCGCCAGTCCGGGGATTTGCATGTAGTTGGGGAGCATCACGACGGTGTGATCGCCGGGCTCTAATAGCGCCCAGGTGATCAGGAAATTCGCCTCGGCGGTGCCGCTCGTCACCAGCACGTGCTCAGGACCGGCGGCATGGTAGAGACCGGCAATCGTCGTGCGCAGCTCCTCGCTGCCGTTCGTGTGACCGTACCCCAACTGCTCGCGGGCCAGCACTTCGCGGATCCAGGAGTGGTCGACCAGGGCGGCGAGGGTGATGGGGTGCACCCCGCTGTCCGCCAGGTTGAACTCGACGGTGTTCTCCCACGTGGATTGATACCGCTCCATCTCGAAGCGCTCAATCTTCATGGGAGACCCCCTATTCCCGCCGCTGTCTCCTCCGACGTCCATTTCCCGTCAGCACAAACTCCGGCTCTCTGGAGAGCACTCGCGTCAAGAACTGCCCGGTATAGGAATGCGCCACCGCAGCGACGTCCTCCGGCGGGCCTTCGGCGATGACCTGCCCGCCGAGATCCCCGCCCTCCGGCCCCAGGTCGATGATCCAGTCCGCCGTTTTGATGACGTCCAGGTTGTGTTCGATCACCACCACTGTATTTCCGGCGTCGACCAGCCGGTGCAGGACGTGCAGCAGGCGCTCCACGTCGGCAAAGTGCAGGCCCACCGTGGGTTCGTCAAGGATGTACAGCGTCCGCCCGGTGTCCCGCCGCGACAGCTCGGTGGCCAGTTTCACGCGCTGCGCCTCGCCCCCGGAGAGGGTCGTGGCCGGCTGACCGAGCTGGACATAGCCCAGGCCCACATCATAGAGCGTCTGCAGCTTCCTGCGGATGCGCGGCACGTTCTCGAAGAACTGCAGCCCCTCGGTCACCGTCATCTCCAAGACGTCGGCGATGCTCTTCCCGCGATAGTGGACCTCCAGGGTCTCGCGATTGTAGCGCTTGCCCTTGCAGACCTCGCACGGCACGTACACGTCCGGCAGAAAATGCATCTCGATGCGCACGATGCCGTCGCCCTCACAGGCCTCACAGCGCCCGCCCCGCACGTTAAAGGAGAACCGTCCTGGGGTGAACCCCCGAGTCTTGGCATCCGGCGTCATGGCGAACAGGTCACGGATCAAGTCGAACGTCTTCGTGTACGTGGCCGGGTTGGACCGCGGCGTGCGGCCGATCGGCGACTGGTCGATGTTGATCACCTTGTCCACGTTCTCGATCCCGTCGATCCGGGTATGGGCCCCGGCGCGCACCCGCGTGCCGTGCAGCCGTGACGTCAGCGCACGGTAGAGGATCTCATCCACCAGCGTGGACTTGCCCGATCCCGATACGCCGGTCACGGCCACGAACATGCTCAGCGGGATCCTGACGTCGATGTCCTTCAAGTTGTGCTCCCGCGCGCCGCGCACCGTGACATGCTGGCCATTCTGGGACCGGCGCTGCGCCGGGATAGGGATGCGCTTCCGGCCGGACAGGTACTGGCCGGTGATGGAATCCGGATGGCGGGCGATGTCGTCCGGGGTGCCGCTGACCACGATTTCCCCGCCGTGTGCGCCCGCCCCGGGGCCGATGTCGACCACCCAGTCCGCGGACCGGATCGTCTCCTCATCGTGCTCGACGACCAGGATCGTGTTGCCCAGGTCGCGCAGGCGCATCAGGGTGTCGATCAACCGCCGGTTGTCGCGCTGGTGCAGCCCGACGCTGGGCTCGTCCAGGACGTACAGCACACCCATCAGGCCGGATCCGATCTGGGTGGCCAGGCGGATGCGCTGCGCCTCGCCTCCGGACAGCGTGGTCGCCGTGCGGTCCAAGGTGAGGTAGTCCAGCCCCACGTCGACCAGGAAGCCCAACCGGGCCTTGATTTCTTTTAAGATCTGAGCGGCGATCATCCGCTCGCGATCCGACAGCGTCAGCACGTTGAAGAAATCCAGCGTCTGCCGCACGGTCAGCGCGGTCAGCTCGGCGATGTTCCTGCCACCCACGCGCACGCTGAGCGACTCCGGCCGCAGCCTCGCCCCCTGGCAGGCCGGGCACGGCAGCGTGGTCATGTACTGCTCGTACTCCTCCCGCATGTACTCGGAGTCGGTCTCACGGTAGCGCCGCTCCAGCTGGTGGAGGACGCCTTCGAACTTCGTGTCGTACACTCGCAGCGCGCCCCATTTGTTGTGGTACCGCACCCGCATCGACTCGGTGGACCCGTGCAGCAGGGCGTCGATGAAGCTCTTCGGCAGCTTCCGCAGCGGCGTCTTCATCTCCACGCGGTAGTGGGCGGCCACGGACTGCAGCAGTTCATAGTAGTACTCGCTGGTGGACGCCGCCCACGGCAGCACCGCGCCGTCGCTGAGCGACTTGTCCCAGTCCAGGATCAGATCGGGATCGAATTCCTGGCGGAAGCCGAGCCCGGTGCAGGTCGGGCAGGCGCCGTGCGGGCTGTTGAACGAGAAGATGCGGGGCTCGATCTCCGGCAGCACCGATCCGTGGTCGGGGCAGGCGAACAGCTGGCTGAAGACCAGCAGCCTCGCGGTCGGATCGGCCACTGCCCTCCGTTTCGCGTTCCCTCGTTCCCGCGCCACGCCCCGAGTCCGCGTGGGGGTTCCCGCGTTCCCTTCTTTTGGTAGCACTTCCACGTACATGATCCCCTGCCCCAGCTTCAGCGCCGTCTCCACGGAGTCGGCCAGGCGCGTCTGAATATCCGACCGCGTCACGATGCGGTCCACGACGACCTCGATCCAGTGTTTCTTGTTCTTATCCAGGGAGATCTCATCGCCTAATTCGGCGACGATCCCGTCCACCCGTACGCGGGCAAACCCCTGCCGGCGCAGGTCCTCGAAGAGCTGCCGGTACTCGCCCTTGCGCCCGCGGACGATGGGGCCCAGGACCTGGATGCGGGATCCTTCCGGACGCGCCAGAACTTGATCGACAATCTGCTCCCGGGTCTGGCGGCTGATGGGCTTGCCGCATTTGGGACAGTGCGGGATCCCCGCGCGCGCATAGAGCAGCCGCAGGTAGTCGTAGACCTCGGTGACGGTGCCCACCGTGGACCGCGGGTTGCGGGGCGCACCCTTCTGATCAATGGAGACCGCCGGCGACAACCCGTCGATGTGATCGACGTCGGGTTTCTCCATCAACCCCAGGAACTGCCGGGCGTAGGCTGACAGCGACTCGACGTACTTCCGCTGGCCTTCAGCATAGATGGTGTCGAATGCCAGCGAGGACTTTCCAGAGCCGGAGATGCCTGTCAGGACGACAAACTTATCCCGGGGAATCTCGACCGTGATGTTCTTAAGGTTGTGTTCGCGCGCCCCGCGAACAACGATGCGGTCACGTGGCATGGATGCCCTCGTTTACCGGCGCCCCCACCGGCCCCGCCCACCGGGGCGGCCGCGGCGGCCTCCGTCCCCTCGTCCACGACCAGCGCCGGCGAAGAATGGCTCCCCCAGTCCTTTCTTCAACTCGCCGATCTGGTCGCGCAGCACGGCGGCCTTCTCGAACTCGAGATTGGCGGACGCCTTGCGCATCTCGCGCTCCAGCGTCTCGATGGTCTGCTCCAATTCCTGGGGCGAGAGCATCAGGAGGCGCGCGATATCCCAGGGCACCTTAGCCCGCTGTTCCTCCGCCAGGGTGATGAGTTCCTGGGCGGTGAGGATCTCCTCGGTCGGGGTGTAGCTCTGCACTTCCTCGGCGACCTGCTCGAGGTCGATCAGATCGCGGATCGGCTTGCTGATCGACTGCGGGGTGATGCCGTGCTCCTGATTGTACTTCTCCTGAATCTCGCGGCGGCGATTCGTCTCGTCGATCGCGCGGCGCATCGAGTCGGTGACTGCATCGGCGTAGAGGAGCACATGGCCGCTGAGATGCCGCGCGGCCCGGCCCATCGTCTGGATGAGCGAGATGTCGGACCGCAGGTACCCCTCGCGGTCGGCGTCCAGGATGGCCACCAGCGACACCTCGGGCAGGTCCAGGCCCTCCCGGAGGAGGTTGATCCCCACGAGGACGTCATACGTCCCCAGCCGCAGGTCCTTGAGGATCTGCACCCGCGCCAGGGTGTCGATCTCGGAGTGCAGGTAATGCACCTTCAGGCCCATCTCCTGGAGGTACGCGGTCAGATCCTCGGCCATGCGCTTGGTCAGCGTGGTGACCAGCGTGCGCTCACCCTTCTCCGCCTGCGTCTTGATCTCGGCGATGAGGTCGTCGATCTGCCCCTTCGCGGGCCGCACCTCCACGTGGGGATCGACGAGGCCGGTGGGGCGGACGATCTGCTCGACAACCTGCTGGCTGGTCTGTCGCTCATACTCGCCGGGGGTCGCGGAGACAAAGACCACCTGGTTGATGAGACCGTCGAACTCTTCCCACGACAGCGGCCGGTTGTCGTAGGCGGATGGGAGGCGGAAGCCGAAGTCCACCAGGTTCTTCTTGCGGGCGCGGTCGCCCTCCAGCATGCCGTGCACCTGGGGGACGGCGACGTGGCTCTCGTCGATGAACATCAGAAAATCCTTGGGGAAGTAGTCCAGCAGGCACCCGGGCCGCTCTCCCGGGGTGCGCCCGTCCATGTGGCGGGAGTAGTTCTCGATCCCGGGGCAATACCCGACCTCCCGCAGCAGCTCCATGTCGTACTTGGCCCGGAACTCCAGGCGCTGCGCCTCCAGCAGCTTCCCCTGGGTCTTGAACCACTCCAGCCGCTCCCGCAGCTCCTGGTCGATGGTGCGCAGGGCCCGGTCCAGGCGCTCATCGGTCGTCACCCAGTGCTTGGCCGGCCAGATGGCGATCGCCGACTTCTCCTCCAGCACTTCCCCGGAGACAGGGTTCAACTCGATGATGCGCTCGACTTCATCGCCGAAGAGCTCGATGCGCACCGCCCGGTCTTCGTACGACGGGTGCACCTCGATGACATCTCCCCTGACGCGAAACCGGCCGCGGGCGAAGTCGATGTCGTTGCGCTCGTACTGGATATCGACCAGCCGGCGCAGGATCTCTTCGCGGACCCGGCGCTCGCCCTTGCGCACGAGCAGCATGACTTCTTTATAGTCCTCGGGCCGGCCCAGGCCGAAGATGCACGACACCGAGGCGACGACGACGACATCGCGCCGCTCCATCAGGGCCTTGGTGGCGGCGTGCCGCAGCCGGTCGATCTCGTCGTTGATGGAGGCATCCTTGCTGATGTACAGATCGGTCTGCGGGACGTAGGCCTCCGGCTGGTAGTAGTCGTAGTAGGAGACGAAGTAGCGCACAGCGTTGTTGGGAAAGAACTCGCGGAACTCGCTATACAGCTGCGCGGCGAGGGTCTTGTTGTGGGCCAGGACCAGCGTCGGGCGCTGCACGGCCTCGATGACCTTCGCCATGGTGTACGTCTTACCGGAGCCGGTCACCCCCAGCAGGGTCTGCTGCCGGTGCCCCTGCTGGACACCCGTCACCAGCGCGGTGACCGCGGCGGGCTGGTCGCCCCTCGGTTCGAGTTCGGTCACCATCTCAAATGCAGGCACGGATCACACTCCGGGAGAAAACACGCATAAAGTCAGTATAACATTCGGGTCAAACCGCAGGCTACCGGTCCCCCGCAGCGCGCGGAATAGGGTGTTCGGCGTTTCGCGAGTCCGCGCGCGAGTCTACACAGTCTTCCCAGTCTGCCCAGTCTTCACAGTCTATTGCTCTGGTTCGGTCTGAGACTGGGAGACTGTGAAGACCGGGGAGACTGTGGAGACTGGCTTTATTGCATGAGGAGTTCCTGCCAAAGGAGCTCGACCTGCCGGCGTGTTTCCTCGAGCGAGCCTGAGTTGTCGATCACCCAGTCGGCCTCTGCTTCCTTCTCCGCGACCGGCCGCTGGGCGTCGAGGCGTTGCTCGATCGCGTCCGGCGAGAGTCCGTCCCGAGCCTTCAGGCGTTCGATCTGCTGCTCGCGCCGGGCGACCACGACAATGACGCCTTCCAGGTTGAAGGCCTCTGGACCGGTCGTATCCAGCAACAAGGGAATGTCGACAATCACGACGGCGTCAGGGTTCGTCGTGCGCAGGCGCTCGATCTCCGCCAGGATGTGCTGGCGGATTTCTTGATGGGTGATCGCGTTGAGCCGGCGGCGGGCGGCCGTATCGTTGAAGATGATCTCCCCGAGCACCTTCCGATCGAGCGTCCCATCGCGGCCAACGACTTTCTTCCCAAACGCGCCGACAATCTTCTGGTACGCGCCGGTTCCCGGCTCGACGACCTCTCGCGCGATCTGGTCGGCTTCGACGACGATGGCGCCCATGTCGCGGAACATCTGGGCCACGGTCGTCACGCCGGTGGCAATCCCCCCGGTGAGACCGATGACCTTCATGCCAGTGGCTCCATGTCTCGCCAGTTGGACCCGACCTGGGTGTCGACCCGCAGGGGCACCTTGAGCGGAAACGCCTGGGCCATGACGCGTCGTACCTCGCCGGCCAGGTCCCCGACCGCAGCCGGCGGGACCTCGAAAATCAGTTCGTCGTGAACCTGCAACGTCATCAGCGCACCCGGGAACCGCGGCAGGACGTCGCGGGCCAGATCGACCATCGCCTTCTTGATGATGTCGGCGCTGCTGCCCTGAATCGGCGTGTTGATCGCCGTGCGCTCGGCCGCCTCTCGAATCGGCCGGTTGCGCGTGTGGACCTCGGGGATGTACCGCCGCCGGTTCAACAGCGTGGTCACGTATCCCGTCTGGCGGGCCTGCTGGACGATGTCCAGCATGTACTGGCGCACGCTCGGATACCGCTCATAGTACCGTTCGATATACGCTTTCGCCTCAGCCTTGCTGATGCCGAGTTGCGCCGCCAGGCCGAACTCGCTCATGCCGTACGCCACACCGAAGACGATCGTCTTCGCCCGCCGCCGCAGCTCGGGCGTGACCTCGGCGCGGGGCACCCCGAAGACCTCGCCGGCCGTGACGGCGTGGATGTCGTCATCGCGCCCAAAGGCATCCAGCAGCCCTGGATCGTTGGTGATGTGCGCCAGCACCCGCAGGTCGATCTGCGAGTAATCCGCTCCCAGCAACACCCGGCCGGGCGCGGCGACAATGGCCCGGCGGATCTTCCGCCCTTCTTCGGTCCGGATGGGGATGTTCTGCAGGTTCGGATCCGTCGTGATGACCCGGCCGGTGGCCGCCACTGTCTGGTTGAACGTGGTGTGCACGCGGCCCGTCCGGGCGTTCACCAGAGCCGGCAGCACGTCGACGTAGGTCGTCTTCAGCTTGGTGAGCTCACGGTGAGCAACGATGTTGGCCACGATCTGGTGGTGGGGGGCCAGGTACTCCAGGACCTCGGCATCGGTGGAGTAGCCGGTCTTGGTCTTTTTGACCGGAGGCAGCTGCAACTTCTCAAACAAGACGAATCCCAGCTGTTTGGGCGAGCTGATGTTGAACTCGCTGCCCGCCAGCCGGTAGATCTCCGCGGTCAGCTCTGCCAGCCTGCGGTCCATCTCCTCCGCGAGCGCGCGCAGGTACGGGACATCCACGGCCACGCCGGCTTCCTCCATCGCCGCCAGCACGGCCACGAGCGGCATTTCGATCTCGGTGAACAGCTCCAACACCTGCTTGTCCCGCATGCGATCGACGAGGACAGGTCGCAGCCGGCGCAGCACATCGGCGGCCTCACAGGCCTCCGCCACCTCGTCCCGGTTTAGTCCCAGGCCTTGCTGGGCCTCCGGCTCCTCATCCATGCGCAGGCGCCAGCCCAGATACTCCCACGCCGCAGTCCCCACAGTGTGCGTCCGCCGTCCCGGATTCATCAGATAGGACGCGATGGCCACGTCGACGTCGAACCCGCGCGGCTGCAGCCCGCCACGCCGTAAGATCAGCAGATCGCCCTTTACGTCGCCGCTGACTTTCACCGCCGGGCCCTCGACCAGTGGCCTCAGCGCCTCCGGGACGCGGTCATCGGCAATGGGAAGGTACAAGGCCCTGCCCGGAACCGCGCACACGGCGATCCCCGTCAGACGGGCCGTCAACGGATGGCCCTCGCCGCATTCCAGGTAGAGGCCGATCTCCTCTGCTCCCCTGGCGGCGCTGGCCAGCTCCGCAGCGTCGGCGGCGCGCCGATACTGGCCCTCAGGCTGTGTGTCTGCGACCCCGACGCGTTCAAGGAGGCTCTTGAACTCGAGTTCGGCAAATAGCGCCTGCAATCGCTCGCGATCTGGCGGTGTCCGGCGCAGTTTTTCCCATTCCCAGTGGACTGGAGCGTCGGTGACGATTGTGGCGAGGTGTTTGCTCTGCAGAATCTGTTCCGAGCGCGCGCGCAGCGGGTCCTGGAACTTCGGCGGAACGCGATCCAGGTGCTGCAACAAATCCTCCACCGTCCCAAATTCCTGGATCAGCTGGCCGGCGGTCTTATCCCCAATCCCAGGGACGCCAGGGATGTTGTCGGTGGTGTCGCCTTTCAACCCCTTGTAGTCAGGCAGTCGAGCAGGGTCAAAGCCAAACCGGGACTGGAATTTCTCTCGATCATAGACGGTCGTCTCAGTGATCCCCCGGCTGGTGACCATGACTTTGATGTTGGTGTCGATCAACTGGAGCACATCGAGATCACCGGTGACGATGAGCACATCAAACCCTTCGGCCGCGGCCGCGCGCGCCATGGTCCCCAGCACGTCGTCGGCCTCGTAGCCGTCGACCTCGAAGATGGGGATGCCAAGCG
>VBAI01000180.1:5000-8522 GCA_005882295.1 Candidatus Segetimicrobium genomatis
CACCCACTCAATCGCGACCAGCTGCCAGGCATCATCCTTCTTGACATAGACCAGGATGGGCGGCTTGGTTACGTCAAAACCCTGGATCTTGCCGTTTAAGAAATGGTACCCCATGTTCGGGATCATCTGAGTGATGATGCCATACCCGTCCGTCTTCGCCGCTTCGAGGTCCATCGCATACTGCGCCGTGGCCAGGCGCGCTCGCGCGATCTCAGCCACCACTTTCGCCGGTACTGCCTGCGCTGCGACGGCCGGCAAAAGACTGGCCGCCCCGATGAGAATCATCGCTGCCACAAGACATGACAACACCCGCATCTCTCTCATTGCTCTCCCTCCTCGGATTTGGACTACCTATCTTAGTGGCGGAAGTGTCGGATCCCTGTGAAGACCATCGCTATGTCGTGCTCTCTTGCGGCCGCAATCACTTCCTCGTCGCGCACGGATCCGCCGGGCTGGATGATGGCCGTGATCCCGGCGTGGGCCGCGGCGTCGATGCCGTCACGAAACGGGAAGAACGCATCGGAGGCCAGCACCGCTCCGCGGGCCCGGTCGCCAGCGCCCTTGACCGCGATCTCCACCGCCCCGACGCGGTTAGGTTGACCGCTGCCGATCCCCACCGTGGCGCCGCCGTAGGCCAGCACGATGGCGTTGGATTTCACCCACTTGCACACCTTCCACGCAAATCGAAGATCGGCCATCTCCGCATCCGACGGTGCGCGGGGCGTCGCCAGACGCAATTGTGTTTCGTCTAGGTCAGTCGTATCGTGTCCTTGCACGAGCAGGCCGCCGCTGACGGAACGGATCTCAATCCCTATCAGGAGATTGCTTCGTCGCTCCGCTCCTCGCAATGACATCGGGGAGGTGGCTTGGCCTGAAGGTGCAGCGCATTCGAGTATCCGGAGATTTCCCTTGCGCGCCAGGAGGGCGCGCGCCCCGGCTGTGAACCCAGGGGCGATCAGGGCCTCGGTGAAGATTTCGGCAATTACAGCTGCCGTGGGCTCGTCGACGTCGCAATTCAGTGCCACGATGCCGCCGAACGCCGACACGGGATCACCGGCCCGCGCGGCCCGATAGGCATCGACCGCTTCCGGTCGGGTCGCCGCCCCGCAAGGCGTCGCGTGTTTGATGATCGCCGCCGTCGGGCCGTCGAACTCCCAGACGAGGTTCCACGCCGCATCCAGATCCACGACGTTATTGAAGGACAGCTCCTTGCCCTGCAGCTGCGTCGCGCGCGCGAGCGTTCCCGGGGCCGGCTGCGGATCACGATAGAAGGCAGCCCGCTGGTGCGGATTCTCCCCGTACCGGACCCCGGCGATCTTCTCGAATGCGAGAGTCAGACGCTCGGGGAAAGGTTGATCGGGCGGCGCAAGGGCGCGGGCGATGACGGCGTCATACGCTGCGGTACGATTAAAGGCCGCGGCCGCCAGCGCGCGCCGTGTCTCCTCCGACACGCCGCCTGCCTCTTGCATCTCGGCGATGACCGGTGCGTATTGCGCCGGATCACAGACCACGGCGACTCGCTCCCAGTTCTTGGCCGCCGCGCGCAGCAGGGACACACCGCCGATATCGATCAGCTCCACGGCCTCGGTGAGGGGCGCATCGAGGGCGCGCGATTCGAACGGGTAGAGATTCACCACCACCAGATCGACCGGGGTGATGCCCATCTCGTCTAGTTGGGCGCGATGCGCGGCATCGTCTTTGCCCAGGATGGCCGCAAAGATGGCAGGGTGCAGCGTCTTCACGCGACCGTCCAGAATCGGCGGATATCCGGTGATAGACTCGACTGTGGTCACGGGAATCTCCGCCTCGCGCAGCGCCTGGGCCGTTCCGCCGGTGCTGAGGATTCCCACGCCCAGCTGATGCAGCGCGGCCGCGAGATCGATGATGCCCGCCTTGTCCCAGACGCTGATCAGCGCGCGGCGGATTCGGACGACACCACCGGGCCGCGTGCCTGGGGCCTTCGACTTCAATGACGCGTCAGCCTCGTTCATGATCGCACCAACTCATAAGCATCGCGCGCTATCTGTACGTGCTTCCCATGTGTATGCAGTCTCCCTTCTGCAAACAACCGGATCGCCAGAGGATACAGGCGATGCTCGACTTCGGCAATCCGCGCCGCCAGGCTCTCCACGGAGTCGTCGTCGCGGACGTGAACGACGGCCTGGAGGATGATGGGCCCGCCGTCGGGGTTCTCGTCGACGAAGTGCACCGTGCAGCCCGAAACCTTCACGCCGCGAGCCAGCACCGCCTCGTGCACGTGCGCGCCATACATGCCAACACCGCCGAAGGCGGGCAGCAGCGCGGGATGGATGTTCATGATCCGTCCGCGAAACTGTTCGATGAACGCAGGCGTGAGAATCCGGAGGAAGCCCGCCAAACACACCAGGCTGACGTCATGCGCCTGGAGGACCTCGATTAATCGGGCATCGTGCGTGGCACGATCGGGGAACGAGCGTGGCGTCAACGCCACCGCCGGGATTCCGGCGCGCCGCGCCCGTTCCAGCGCGTCCGCTTTTGGATTACTGGACACGACGACGGCCACGCGCCCGAGAATCTCCCCGCGTGCGCACGCATCGAGAATAGCCTGCAGATTTGTGCCGTGGCCTGACACGAGGACGCCGATACGAACGGCATCGCGGAGCCGCGGAATCGCGGAATCGCGGAAGCCTGGGTGATCCGTCCCGTGCTGTGTCGCGTTTCCTCGTTTCCTCGTTTCCGCGTTTCCGTTTGTCAAAGCACGTCCACTCCCCGTTCGCCCGCTACAATCTCGCCAATAATCCATCCCTCTGCGCCGTTGGCCCGGCAGATGTCGACGGCGAGGCCGGCGCGGTCTGGGGGCACCACGGCGGCGACGCCGACGCCCATGTTGAATGTCGCGAACATCTCCTCGCGCGCGATGCGGCCGCCGCGGGCCAGAACGTTGAAGATGGGAGGGACCGGCCACGCCGCCGTGTCAATGCGCACGCGGCGCGCGGGCGGCAGGATCCGCACCAGATTGCCCGGCAGCCCTCCGCCCGTGATGTGGGCCGCGCCGCGCAGCCACCCCGCGCCGGCAAGCGCCTGCAGCGCCCGCCGGTACGAGCGGTGCGGGCGCAGCAGGGCATCGGCCAACGTGCCGCCCAGGTCAGGAAAGACCGCCGGCAGCGTCCAACCGCACCGCCGCATCACCTCGCGGACCAGCGTGTACCCGTTTGTGTGCAGTCCATTCGATGCGAGCCCGATCACCGCGTCCCCGGCGCGGATGTTCGACCCATCGCACAGACCACCACGTTCTGCGACGCCAATCACGCATGCGACGACATCGAGCCCGGTCTCGGTGTAGATCCCTGGCATCTGCGCCGTCTCCCCGCCCAGCAACGCCACGCCCTCCTCGCGGCACGCCGCCGACATCCCGCTGACGAGCGCGGCGAGATCAGCAGGATCCACCTGGGCGGCGGCCACGTAATCCAGCGCGAAGAGCGGCGCGGCACCCATCACCGCGACATCGTTCACGCCGTGCATGATCGCGTCCCGGCCAACCAC
>VBAI01000001.1 GCA_005882295.1 Candidatus Segetimicrobium genomatis
TGCCGTTCGCGGCAATCGTTCCGTTAGAGTTCATCGACCGCGTACCTGCCGAGGGACTGCTAGAATGGATTGGGCGCATCCCTGTCGCCGGCCGGATGATCAAAGGGTTGGCGGCCCGGCGATACTTCGCACGACCCAGGCTGCTGGCGTTGCCAAACCTCCGGGCCGGGAAGGCGATCGCGCCAGAGTGGATCGGCAGGTGGACGCCCACAGAACTGGCGAACCGCGTCTGTGATCTGTTGGACGACGAAGGGCGCCGGAAGACGATGAGCACCGAGCTGCGCGCACTCTACGCGTCATCGACGGGCGCCGCGGCACGAATCGCTGAACGAGCGCTGACACTGGCGACGACGTCGCCGGGAAAACGTCCATGAGACGCCTCGCGACCTTCATTGCTCCCTACTGGGCCCACCTCGCCAGCGGTCTGATCTCGCTGATCCTGCTCACGGGCACACAGCTATTCATTCCGCGGTACGCGGGCGTGACCGTCGACGAGATCATCCGTACAGGAAGCATGGCAGTGGTCAATCGCGCGGCATTGGTGGCTCTGGCCGTCTTGGGGCTGCGGAGCCTCCTGCTGTATGGGCAGTTGTACTTCGGCCTCTTCTTGGGACACCGCGTCATCGCAGACATCCGGCGGCTTGTGTTCCAGCGGGTCCAGCGGTGGTCCCTCGACCGCTTCGCAGGATGGACCAGCAGTGATCTCATTACCCGCAGCCTGCAGGATACGCAGGTCGTGCAGGGCGCGCTGCTCGTCGGCCTGCTCGATTTCATCGGAACCGCACTCACCGTCGCGGGCATTACCGTGATGCTATTTGTCCTCGAGTGGCGGCTGGCGGTCTTTACGCTCGTCGTCATCCCTCTCCTGCTCACGGCCGCACGGCTCTTTGGTCATGAAATCCAACACGTGTCGCAACGCGCCCAAGAACGCATCGCGAATCTGGCCTCGCTTCTCCGCCAGTCCTTCGGCGGGGCGCGCGTCATCCGCGCGTTCGTTCAAGAAGAGCGCGAGATTGGCCGGTTCTTGCGCGAGAATGAGCGCACGTTTCACGAGAACCTGCGGATTAGCCAGCTGATCGCCGTCCAGGTCCCCATCGTTAGCTTCTTTACGGCGCTGGGGCTGGTCGCGGTCATCTGGCGCGGCGCCGGGATGGTCACCGCCCGCGAGATCACCCCAGGGACGCTGGTCTCATTCCTGGCCTTTGCCGGTATGGCTATCGAACCGGCGACGACACTGTCGCGCCTGTATGCGGGGATGCGCCAAGGGCTGGGCGCCCTGGACCGTGTACTGGAGGTGCTGCGGGTGCCCGAAGGCGTCAGTGACCTCCCGCGAGCCGTGGACGCGCCGCCGATCCGCGGCGTCGTCAGGTTCAAAAACGTTTCATTTAGCTATGACGGCCAGACACCGGTGCTGCGGAGCATCTCGCTCGGTGTGGAAGCAGGTGAGCGGGTGGCAGTCGTCGGCTCCAGCGGAGCAGGGAAGTCTACCCTGGTCAACCTGATCCCCCGATTCTACGATCCGGCAGATGGAGTCGTTGAGATCGATGGGCGAGACGTGCGAAATCTGAAGTTGCGATCGCTCCGGCGCCAGATCGGCCTCGTTCCGCAGGAAACGGTTCTGTTCATCGGAACGATCCGCGACAACATTGCCTACGCCAGGCCGGAGGCCACACAGACTGAGGTGGTGGCGGCGGCCAAAATCGCCAACGCCCACGAGTTCATCTTGAGCCTGCCCAAGAGCTACGAGACGGTGCTGGGCGAGGACGGCGTGCAACTGTCCGGCGGGCAGCGGCAGCGGCTGGCGATCGCGCGGGCCGTGCTGACCAACCCCCGCGTCATCATTCTGGACGAGGCCACATCAGCGCTGGATGCCGAGTCCGAACGCCTGATCCGGGAGGCGTTCGACAGACTGATGGAAGGCCGGACCACGTTTATCATCGCCCACCGTCTCTCCACTGTGCGCCGCGCCGACCGGATCGTCGTGCTGGAGGGTGGGAGGATTGTGGAGCAAGGCGGACACGATGAACTAATGGCCTTGGGCGGCGTGTATGCCAAGCTTGCAGGACTGCAGCTGGAAGAAGCGGCCGTGACTAGTGATTCGTGATTAGTGATTCGTGACTACCTAGCCCTGCTTTTTGTTGTTCGCGTCATCAAGCGTCGCCCGCAGCATCTCCTGCCAACGGACGGCGATAGCCTCCCAGTTGTGACGGGTAATCGCGTATTCGCGAGCTGCCACTCGCATCCGCTCAAGACGGTCGGGATCTGCGAGTAAGTTCATTGTGGCTTCGACATAGCGGCCCGAGAACTCGCGCGTGCCGGGCCATCCCTCGACGACCACGCCACAGCTTCCATCGCCCGCGAGCTCAGGAAGGACGCCCAGCGAACTGGTCACAGCCGGTGTCCCCGCGGCCATGGATTCCAGGACCGCGATGCAACCCATCTCTTCTGCGTTCGCGGGATAGAGCATCAAAGTACTCTCTCCAAGAGCCCGGACCAGTTCCGGCTTGGGTACCCACCCGTGGAAGTGCACTCCAGGTGTGGAATACCGCGTGTACGGATCCAGAGGCCGGTACGAATACACGTGCAGCTCCGATGCCGGCAACGAGTGGCGAAGAGGTGGGAAGACCTCCCGCAGGAGATGGACGAGGCCGCGGTCCGGCACAGACGTATGAATGAATCGCAAGGGCACACGCGGTCGAGGCGGTCCGCTAAAAAGATCAAGCTCAATTCCGACCGGGATAACCACCAGTTTGTCGGCAGGAGCGCGAAAGAGCCAGCGAAAGACGTCGGCCAGGTAACGGCTGATGACAAAAATCCGGTCAACGCGTTGATGGAACCACGGCCCCGTCGTTCGCCCCCACCCGATCGCTAGCCGCCGTCCTGTTCCAGTCCGGGGCGCCTGCATCGGGACGCCCTGGGAGTCGTGTGCCCAAAATACTTTCGATCGCGCTGGAACTCGCGCCAGGACGTCGAGCATGCGACGGCACACCACAAGCACATCGGGTGGCTGCGAACGCGCTGCGGCCTGCCATTGGGACGGGCTGGCCGCCGCATCATAGTACAGAACGCCGTCATAGCCACCGGCTTCAGGGCCACAGTGATTGATCACTGCCACGTCGTGGCCGAGTCCGGCGAGCCCCTTGGCGACGTAATACAGCGCGATCTCGCCTCCACCAACCTGCCGTCTGTGAATGCTGCTGGGAGAAAATGGGAGATGGTTGCGGGCGAGAAACCACACGCGCATTCTCGTATCCTCCCGGGGATGATAGCATGAGACCATGCATGAAGAGAAGACCCCGGACATAAGCGTCGTCGTGCCTACATATAATCAAGCCGACCTTCTGCGCGAGAATCTGCGCTCACTTGTCGATCAGACGCTGCCGAAAGACTCGTACGAGATTGTCGTCGTGGATGATGGATCGACGGATCATACCGCGGCGGTGCTCCGGGAGTTCGCGGGACCGGTGCGAATCGTGCAACTTCCGGCCAACCGGGGGCGCAGCGCTGCCCGAAACGAGGGGATCCGTCATGCCCTTGGCCGGCTGGTGACGTTTGTGGACAGCGATATCCTCGTTCGACGGGATTTCCTCGCCCAGCACCTGGATGCCTATCGCTCCCATGGCCCAGGGGTGCTCTCCCGTGGACCGGTCGTGCTTGTGCCGGACGTGCAGACTGCTCGTGACAGTCCCACGCCGCGATTGACAAGTTCGCCGGCCTTCCTCGACACGGCAAACGCCTCGGTGGAGCGGTCGGCGCTGTTGAAGGCAGGGTTGTTCGATGAACGGTTCCCCGGCTACGGATGGGAGGATTTCGAACTTGGCATCCGGCTGAGGCGGCTGGGCATTCGCCGAGTGTTTTGCCGTCAGGCCGTCGGGTTCCACGTGCAACCGCCCATCACGCAGGCCAGCATCCAAAACCTGCTACGGAAAGAAGACGAGCGAGCGAAGAGCGCAGTGTACTTCTACCGAAAACATCCTACCGTTGAAGTCAGGCTCCTCATCCAGGCGACGTCTGTGCACCGACTGCTTTACTCTATCCAATCCGGATTCGGACTCCTGACACCCACGAACGTGGAACACATTGCGGCGCGTCTGCGCCGCAGTGGACGCAATGGGCTGGCAGATCTTGTGATGCGCGGCGTGTTGAATCGTCACTACGTGCAACGACTCGACGATGAACTCGCCCAGTCTCGGCACCGCGGGTGACATCTTACGCCTACACTGCCCTCCGTGCTCATCGTTAGCAACGGACACGGCGAAGACGCGGTCGGCATGGCGCTCGCCGCAGAGATTGGCAGCGTCGCGCAGCTCGCGGCCTTCCCGCTGGCCGGCGCGGGCGCAGCCTACCGCGGCATTCCCATGCTGGATCCGCGCCGCCAGCTGCCGTCGGGTGGATTTGGGCTGCGGGGCTCGTGGCGGGCGATCTGGGCGGACTTGCGCGCCGGCATCGTGTCTCTCTGGCTGGGGCAGCGGGCGAGGCTGCGACAACTGCGTGGACGGCACCACCTGGTCGTCGCCATCGGCGACGTCTACTGTCTGTGGATGGCGGCACGAGCGGGCGGCCCGCTCGTATTCATCGCCACGGCGAAATCGGAATACAACGAGCCGCATCGCTGGCTGGAGCGGATGCTCATTCGCCGGCACGCCGCGGCCGTCTTCACACGTGACCAGGCGACTGCGGATGCGCTGCGGCGCGCCGGGCTCCCGGCAACGTATGCCGGCAACCCGCTGATGGACACGATCGGCCTGACCGGAACACTGGTCTCGCCGGACGCCAACGGGCCCACCGTCACCATCCTCCCGGGCAGCCGGGCCGATGCGTATACAAACCTCCAACCGCTCTTACACCTGTGCGCGGCGGTGGCGAGGCGTGTGCAGGCAAACTTTCTGTGCGCCCTGGCATCGAGTATCGACGTCGATCGGGCGCGCACCTCTGTCGAGGCCGCGGGGTGGCAGGCCACCGGAGACCTGCTGAAGCGAGAAGGCGCGACCGTGCGGCTCACCCGGGCATTCGG
>VBAI01000002.1 GCA_005882295.1 Candidatus Segetimicrobium genomatis
AGCAGCGACCGGACAAGTGTGGCGCTCCCAAGGATGGTAATGTTCTTCCCGGGCTGCTGCTTGAGCTTGGTGACCTGTCCCACGATGTCCTCGGTGATCAGCTTGGAGTTCCGCCAGGTGACCGACTTCAAGGTCGTGGAGACAACAAACTTTGGGGCGTTGTTGAGGTAGTCTGCGTACGGACTGTCATCGGCGGTCTTGTCAGGCCAGTAAGCGGCGAAGACCTCGTACGTCCGCCGGCCCAGCAGCAGGGTGTCCGACGCGGCCATCCCCTTGCTGGTCACCTGCCACACTTCGTCTGTGAAGTAGGGAGTGGTCCACTTCTCCGGCGCCTCCACAACGCCGTCCAGCGACATCATCAACGCCGCAACGATCCTTCGCATCTCGATCTCCTCCTCATCATGTCCGACCCTGCTCACCCAGTTAGACGCCGCGAGGGCGCAAAACTCATCGGTGGCGACGCTCAATGACGATGAGTTTAAGCCGGCCGGGCGGTCTCTATTTGTACACCGGTGACAATCCTCCTCGTCATCAGCGCTCCGATTGCTCGTGAGGACATCCCTGTGTTGTGCGCGTGCCTCCGGACGCTGCTGAATGAGAGCGCCGCGGGTTTCGTCGTCTGCGACCTGGGTGCACTGGTCGACCCGGACGCCGTGACGGTCGATGCCCTGGCTCGACTGCAGCTCACCGCTTGCCGATACGGGCGACAGTTCCAGCTCCGCCACGCGTGCGGAGAGCTGCGAGACCTGCTCGCCTTGATGGGGCTGGGCGATATCGTGCGCCCCGAGGCGGCGCTACCGCTCAAGCCGAGGGGGCAGGCCGAAGAGCGGAAACAGGGTCGCGGTGTCGAGGAAGAAGGTGATCCCCTTGATTCGACCTCCTGACGTCTCGACGACCTGGAGGGACCAGGGCTCGTAGCCGCGCGGACCAGGCTTGTAATGCCCGAACGCGGGCAACCCGTTCGCCGCAGTCGGCACCAGGCGCGAGCCGCGACAGCCGATCCCTGGGCCAAGGCACCACCGGCGGATGTCATCGTGGGTCTGCAGCCACAGCGCGTACGGCGGCATTGTCCAGCTGGCGTCCTCGCGCAGCAGCGCGGTCAGGGTGTCGAGATCATA
Source organism: Candidatus Segetimicrobium genomatis (assembly GCA_005882295.1). GTDB lineage: Bacteria > Sysuimicrobiota > Sysuimicrobiia > Sysuimicrobiales > Kaftiobacteriaceae > Telluricultor. The sequence goes on from VBAI01000002.1 coordinate 1,119, forward strand.
TCGCTCGAAGGCGTCGACGTAGCGGGACAGCAACGCCCGCTGTTTCTCGTCCATCGGCGGGGACGGGTCGTCGGCGGCAACCTTGCTGGCAGCAAGCGTCGCCCGGGCTCGTTGAAGTGCGCTGTTGACCGACGCGACCGTGGTGTCGAGCAATTCCGCGACCTCAGCCGCCTCCCACTGGAGAACTTCCCGGAGGATCAACACCGCTCGCTGCCGGGGCGGGAGATGCTGCAGCGCTGCGATGAAGGCGAGGCGGATCGTCTCGCGTGATTCGGCAATTTCCGCCGGATCGCCGTGCTCCGGAAGGACGCGTGCGTCGGGGATGGGCTGGATCCACGTGGCCTCCGGCAGCGGCTCGCCGAGGGGTGTATCGGCCGTCTTCGCGGGGCCGAGGTCCACAGGCCGGGCGCGACGCTCCCTGCCGTGCAGCAGGTCAAGGCACACATTCGTCGCGATGCGGTAGAGCCAGGAGCGCAGAGATGCTCTACCTTCGAAGTGATCGAGGCTGCGCCACGCCCGGAGCAACGTCTCCTGCACGGCGTCCTCTGCCTCGAACGGCGAGCCCAGCATCCGGTAGCAGTGGGCGGTCAACTCCACCCGATGCTGTTCGAGTTGGCGCTCTAGATCCGCGGACCCGCGCGTCTCGCTCCCGGCCGTGTCGTGTCTTTGGGTCAACTCAGCCGACCCCGCGTCTACGAACCTTCTTTCACCTCAAAGATCTCGTCAGCCAAGAGACCATGCGCCTCGCGGTGGACTTTTTCAGCCGCTTCCTTATTAGGTGCGTCCACCAGACAGAAGATCTTGCCCTTGCTTTCATCCAGCCAATACTTGAGGTATTTGACCCCGTACTTTCCTTGAACCTTGAGATCCTTCATATGGGCGTCGGCGACATCTTTAGCTTTCGCCCCAGGGACGTGATTGTGAACATCCAAGAATAACGGCATCTGATTCTCTCCTCTCGTCTGACTCTCAGGGTCGAACGGCATGAGCAAGGAACAGGGAGTGACGAACGCGTCGAGTACTTGGGCGGATCTGAGCCATTGGGCTTGTTCGCGGAACCCTGATTAACTCCTCTCGGCGTCATGTGGCTGGCGCACTCATCAATTTCGACTGTTTTAAAGGTTATGCATTGAGTAAAATACCCAATAGCAATCCAGCAATCTCCATATGGGAGGGACGACTATGAGGAGCAAGGCCCCTGTCGTATTTTCGCTTCTGGCACTTTTCGCGTTGGCCCTCGGCACGAACGTCAGTGGGATCACCGGAGCCGCAACCACCTACAAGATTGGCTTCGTCTATCCGACCCTGAACAACCCATTCTTTGTGGATGCCCAGGCCGGTTCGGACCAGGCGGGCAAGGACTTCGGGGCAACAGTCACCCATGTCAGCGGCGACAATGACGTGAAGAAGCAAGTCCAGCTGGTCGAAAACTTCATCGCGAAGAAGGTCGACGCTATCATTCTGCAGGCGGTCGATACCCAGGGGGTCATCAGCGTCATCAAGGAAGCTAATGATGCCCGCATCGCAGTCTTTACGCCGGGCGAGTCGCCCGCGGGCGGCAAGGTGGTCACGTCGGTGGTCTTCAATGAGGTCAAGACCGGCTCGGCGATGGCCGACTATCTGGTCAAGGTGGCGAAGATCAAACCCAACTCGAAGGTGGTCATGTTGCTGGGTATCCAGGGAACAGAGACTGCACGCAACCGGCAGGACGGCTTCAAGAAAACGTTGATGGCTGAATGCCCCGGTTGCCAGATCGTGGCCGAACAGCCCGCCGACTTCGATCGCGCCAAAGGGTTGACCGTCATGGAGGCCATCCTGCAGGCGCAGCCCAAGATCGACGTGGTCTGGGCAGCCAACGATGAGATGGCGCTCGGTGCGCTCAGAGCGATCACGGAAGCGAACCGCCAGAAGGAAATTGTCCTGGTGGGGACCGACGGCATCGGCGACGCCCGTACCGCCATCGCCGCCGGCCATCTGGCCGCCACGTACGCCCTCCCACCCTTCCTGCAGGGGTACATGGTCACGGAAACGGCCATCAAGTACCTCCAGGGGGTGAAGGTCTGCGGGAAGATCGAGGAGAGAGGGCTCATCATTACGCCCAGCAACGTGAAAGATGCCGAACGGCTCCTCAAGGCGGTAGACGCGCGGAGCCGTTACTGGGAGAGTTGCTACAGCAAGTAGCCCGATTCTCGCTCTATTTCTTGTTCAATCCTGGGGGCGCGAGCGGCGCCACGATTCGCGGCTGATACCAGCAGCGCGGATCAAAGCGACCGCTCCCGCCCCCGGACCACTCCAAGACTCAGTCGCTCCGCCCGCCGGGTACCCGGCCCTGTGATTGGAGCACGCCGGTGTCCATTCTGCCATTGACGATCTCCGGCATGACGAAGAGCTATGGCGCCGTCAGAGCGCTCAGGGGCGTGGGCCTCACGGTCGGTCCCGGAGAGTGTCTGGCCCTGGTTGGGGAGAATGGTGCCGGGAAGAGCACCCTGATGAGGATCCTGGCCGGAGAAGAGCGGCCAGACAGCGGCGTGCTGGTGTTCAACGGACGGCCCACAGCCGTCACCAGCCCGCGTCACGCGCAGGAACTAGGGATCTGCCTGATTCACCAAGAGCTGCAGCTGGTACCGCCCCTCAGCGTCGTGGACAACATCTTTCTGGGCCGCGAAGAAACACGCCTGGGCGTGTTGAAGAGCGGCCGCCAGCACAAGCAGGCCACAAGAATTCTCGAGGAATTGGGGCTGCGGATAGATGTGACGGAACCGGTGTCCTCCTTGAGCATCGCGGAGCAGCAACTGGTCGAAATCGCCAAAGGATTGCTCAGAAATGCAGAGCTCGTCATCATGGATGAACCCACGGCAGCGCTGGCTCCCCCCGAAGTGGAGCGCCTGTTCTCTGTCATCCGCGTGTTGATCAAGAATGGCAAGGGCGTCATCTACATCTCTCACCGCATCGACGAAATCAGCGAAGTGGCCAGCCGCGTGGTCGTGCTGCGCGATGGCTCAGTCGTCGGTGAGCTCCCCGCCAACGTGTCGGGGCGCGAGGTCGTTAAGCTCATGGTGGGCCGCGACGTCGGCGAGTTCTACCCCAGAACACGACAACCGCCAGGGGGAACGGCGCTTGAGGTGCGCGATCTGACCGCACCGGGGATCAGCGATATCACATTCGACCTCCGCTACGGGGAAATTCTTGGGGTGGGAGGTCTCGTCGGCGCAGGCCAGCGTGAGCTGGCCGCCGCTATCTATGGCCGCACCCGACCCAGTTCCGGTGAAATCAGAATACACGGCACATCTTTTGTCTCGCTCAGCCCTCTCGCGGCAATCGTTCACGGCCTGACCCTGGTCCCCGAAGACCGTCGGCACGAGGGACTCAACATGAAAGCGTCGATTGCCGAGAACGTGACGCTACCCGTCGTCCACCGCCACGATCCCTGGGGTGTCCTCAAACTGCGGGACCTCACGGCGCTGACCGGAGATCTCATGGAGCGATTCCGCATTAAAGCCAACTCCTCGGCGCAGTCTATCACCGAACTCTCGGGCGGCAATCAGCAAAAAGTGGTGATTGCCAGAGCGATGATCACTCAGCCCGCCATTCTGATCCTGCTGGAGCCGACTCGAGGCGTCGATGTGGGGGCGAAGTTCGAGATCTATGAATTACTGAACCGGCTCACACACGAAGGCAAAGCGGTGCTCATGATTTCGAGCGATCTCCCTGAACTGCTGGGCATGAGCGACCGCATCGTCGTCCTCTACAAGGGAAGGATCGTTAGTACCCTGAATCGCGCCGAGGCGACACGCGAGAAACTGACCGTGCTTGCCACCGGGCAGCGGTTGGATGCCCACCCATGAACCGCACCTCCGCTGCGC
>VBAI01000123.1 GCA_005882295.1 Candidatus Segetimicrobium genomatis
CCATGCGAGCGGCGCGCCCGCATTGGCTCTGCGGATGACGTGCGCCGGGAAGACGGTCACGTATACCGGCGACACCGCCTGGACCGATGCGTTGATCCCGGCGGCTCGCGGCTCCGACCTCTTAATTGCCGAGGCCTACTTCTATGACAAGCGGGTTCCGTTCCATCTCGACCTGCAGACGTTGCTGTCCCATCTCCCCGAGTTGCGGACGGAACGGCTGGTGATCACGCACATGAGCGCAGACATGCTCAGGCGGCTGGACGCCCTTCCGTGCGAGTGGGCTGAAGATGGCAAGCTGACCGAGCTGTAGGTCAACTCACGGAGGCGCGGGAATGTTCGTGTGTTGAGGGCCACCGTAGGCGCTGACCACGTCCCAGACCTGGGGCAGCTCCTGACCCAGCCGCCAGGCGGCAATGCCTCCGAGACTGTGGCGCGTCGCGAGTTCGAGCTTGTGCTCGATGCTGCGGGCGTTTTCGAAGTACACGGTGCGGGTCGCCGTCTTGAAGTAGGGAACATGGGCGTCTTGGTCCCACTGAATCCGCGCCCCAGAGCGAGCAGCGCGGTGCTCCGCTTCTCGCATTGAGACCCCCACGGCATGTCCGCGTCTCGGCCAATCATACCCGTAGAACGCGAGACCAAGCAGAACTTTGTCGGGACCAACCTCCTGGGCCGCAAACTGGGCCACTTCTTCAACCCACGGCAACGCGGCCACGGGGCCGGGCGCACTGGTACTCCAATGCTGATCATACGCCATGACGATGATGGCATCGCTGGCGTGTCCGAGAGCGGCGAGATCGAAGGCCCCTGCCCAGTTGCTATCTGGCCAATCTTGGGTCTTCCCGGGGACGGCAATGGTCAACGTCTTGCCGCGGGCGTGGACTTTTCTGCTCACCTCGGCGACGAACGAGCTGAGCGCCGCCCGGTCCTTCGGCGGCACGTTCTCGAGGTCGAGATTCACGCCGTCATACTGGTAGGCATCGAGCACCAGGAGGATCCGGGCTACCGCCTGGGATCGGGCCGCCGGATGCGTCAAGACAGCGTGCGCGACCGCGCGGCTCCAATCGCCGCCCACGAAGTTGGCGACCCGGAAGTGCACCTCACTCCCCAGGCGGTGCGCAGCCTCCACGACCTCGGGGTCGTGCACCCCGTAGAGCCGGCCTGTCAGATCGAGCAAGGTAAAGTTGGTCGTGATGATCCAGCTGATCCGGTGGCCGTGCGTGAGGAGTGTCGTCAACGAGTCCTGGTCGGCGTCGACATAGTAGGCGACCACGACGGGAGACGAACGACGTTCAACGTACGCGCCTGTTGCGGCTCCAGCGAAAGCGGTACTCGTGAGGACTCCCACCAGCGTGTAGAGCGCCCCCCTGCGAAAGATGTCCAGCAACATAGTTCCTCCTCGCGGCGGAGCCAAACGGCCGAAAATCATCGGCTCGTGGGGCTCCCAACCCCGCCGATACTCAGGCTCTCGATTGTGTCCAGGGGGGACAGTTCTTGGATCTAACTGGCGACGACCTGGCGTCCGATCGTCGATTGGTTCGAGTTTGTTGTGGAGAATCCTGCAGACAATCTATTGTACTATATCAGCATGCCGCGAACGCTCCCAATCACCTCCCGAACACGACTCAGACGTCTCCCCGCGCGCGGTGTGTTCGATAGAGCGGCTATCGACGCGATCCTCGACGAGGGCATCGTCTGTCATCTCGGTTTCATCCACAAAGGGCAGCCCGTCGTCATTCCGACCTTGTTCGCGCGTGTGGGCGATGTCATCTACGTCCACGGCTCGGCGGCCAGCCGCATGCTGCGCAGCGTGTCCGGTGGTTGTGACGTTTGTCTGACTGTGACGATTCTTGACGGGCTCGTGCTCGCGCGGTCGGCCTTTCACCACTCCGCCAACTATCGGTCGGTCGTGGTCTTTGGGCGGGCCCTGCGGGTCAGCGACCGAACCGGGAAGTTGACCGCCCTCCGGGCGTTCAGCGAGCACGTCGTCTCGGGGCGCTGGGCCGAGGTGCGCCCCCCGAGCGTGCGCGAGCTGAAAGCGACAACGGTCCTGGCGTTGCCGCTCACCGAGGCATCGGCCAAAGTGCGATCCGGGCCGCCGAAAGATGAAGAAGAGGACTACTCACGCGATGTGTGGGCTGGGGTGATCCCGCTTCGACTAGCCGCAGGCGAGCCGGAGACCGACCCGCGCGTCCCATCCGGTGTTGCCATCCCCGACTACGCGCGGTTCTACCGCCGGAGTCGGAAAGAGCGAGAGAGCACACCGTGAAGTCGCGCGGCGCTGCCGCGTTCAGCGCTGGCACGCATCCACGACGAACGACACGACCGCGTCACTCTCAGGCGCGGCCTGCGCTATAACCGAGTCCACCCAGGCTCTGAACTGGCCAAGCTTGTCGCCTTTGCCGTCGAGGCAGCGCACCAGAGCCTGCGCCTTCTGACTGTCGATCCCGCCGGAGCCCTGCGCCGCCACCGCGTACAAGGAGACCATGTCATAGAGGCCCGCGGCAAAGCCGTTCCTGAAGGTGTCGCTTGTGCCCTGAAAGTCGGTGACGTTGTGTTCAAAGAACAACAGGTTGCCGGGCGAGAACGCGGCCTGGCAGGCTCTCGCCAGGATCGCGACGATAATGGTGCTGTCGGACGATTGTTGCGTCAGCACTGAATCCGCCCAGGTCCGCAGTTGACTCAGCTTGTCGCCTTTGCCGTCGAGGCAGCGCAACAGGGCGAGAGTTTTTTGATTGTCGACCCCATTGGACTCCTGGGACGCCGCGGCGAACAGGGCGACCACGTCGTAGAGGCCCGCGGCAAAACCATTCCTGAAGGCCTCCTCCAGGGGCCGATACTTTGAGACGCTTTCAAAGAATGCGCCCGGTGAGGACTCTGGGGCCGGCGCAGGAGGCGTGGGACTGGGCGCCGGGGCGGGGGTAGGCGCCGGGGCCGGAGGCGCTGCCGGACGCGGCGGCGCAGACGCGGCGGTGCGCGCATACTGTTCCCACGTCATCGTTGGCGCGTCCCCGAAGTATGGCTTGATGTAGTTGATCGGAATGGCTCCGTTCAAGTTCTGCGCATCTTTGATCGTGAAGGTGTTGATTGCGATGACCTCTCCCGCCATGTTCAGGAGCGGTCCCCCGCTCGAGCCGTGGGAAATGGGCGCCTGGTGCTGGATGAAGCGATAGCCTCGATCCGGGTCCACTCGCACGCTTTCCACGATACCCGTGGTGAAGGTCAGCTCCAGACCCTGCGGGTTCCCAATGGCCACCACCTGGTCGCCGACTTCGACTTTGTCGGAATCCCCGACCTTGAGGGTCGGCAGTCCAGTGGCCTTGACGGACAGCACGGCAAAGTCGCGCCGGGCCTCGGCGTAAATGATCCGGACATCGGTGTAGACGTCCCCCTTCGGCAGTTTGACGGTGAGCGTGACCGCCGTGGCATCCGGTGTAATGACGTGGTTGTTCGTCACGATCACCCCGGAGGAGGAGACCACAAATCCGCTGCCAAGAGAGGTCCACTTTCCATCAGCATCCAGCTGGGTAATGAGGACAACGGCGGGAGCGTTCTGCTTGAACAGCTGCTGAAGCGATGGAGCCTGCGGAGGCGCGGCCGGAGCCGGCGCCGCCGAGACGCTCAGGGTGCCGCAGAGCAGGACCAGCACCATCCCCCACAAGACCGGAGCCGTTACTCGATGAATCCCACTTCGTCGACGTGTCATGATATGATCTCCCTCCGCCAGTACGTCATACCCGCCGGCTAGGTAGCCGTAGACTCGCTGGTGAACATAAGTACTGGAGGGATGGCTATGAGCGAAGCGTTCATCGTGGCGTCGGTCCGTACACCGATTGGACGGTTCGGCGGCGTCCTGAGAGACCTGTCACCTGTCGACCTGGGGGCGCACGCGATGCGCGCGGCGCTGGAGCGCGCCGGCGTGGACGGAGCGGACCTGGACCTCTACATCCTGGGGAATGTGCTGCGCGCGGGGCACGGCCAGCTGGTGCCGCGTCAGGCAGCGATTAAGGCCGGGATTCCCCAGAAGGTTGACGGGTACGCCATTGACATGGTTTGCTCGGGCGCGATGATGGCGGTGATCAACGCGGCAAATCTCATCCGCCTGGGCGACGCAGATCTGGTCCTTGCCGGCGGGGTGGAGTCGATGTCCCAGGCCGGGTTCTACGTGTCGCACCGGGCGCGCTGGG
>VBAI01000124.1 GCA_005882295.1 Candidatus Segetimicrobium genomatis
CGTGGTCCGCCCGTGCGCGTGCGCCCGCGCGAGGGCTTCCTCGATCGGATCAGGATTCTGCACCAGGACCCATCCATCGCTCATGACCCACATCGCGCGGTCCACGACCGGCTCCCACTCGCCAGGGAGGTGCTCGGGACCGCGCACGCCTATGCTGCCCACAAACACGTGCTGCCCTTCCCGATCCACGAGCACGGTCGAGACCGTCGTCCGCCCCTCCAGGCGCAGGACGTGCTCCACATCCACCGCTTCCTGACGGAGCGATGCCATGATCTGATCGCCGAAGAGATCCCGGCCCACCCAGCCGAGCGCGATGGCATGCAGGCCCAGCCGCGCGGCGACCACCAGACAGTTCCCCAATCCGCCTGGTTCGACCGAGAGCCGCTCCACGACCTGATGGGCCTGTGGAGTGATCGGAAACGACTGGATGGGCACGATGAGATCGGCGACGATCCCGCCGACGGTGACAAATGCCGGAGGTAACACCTATCCCTCGCGAGGAGGCGGAGTGCGGCCCAGCTGCTCTCGCCGCCGGGCCACGATCGCCGCACCGAGCGTGAGAGGAAGCAGAGGAACGATGCCGAGCGGCCATGCCGGCCCCAGGTGGGGAACTCGCACGATCCGTTTACTGCCGGGCACGGGGCGGCCGGATGCGTCCAGGAGGGCGACCTGCATCGTGCCGACAACCTGGATCTTGAATCCCGTGAAATCCGCGGTCTGTCCGGCCTGGCGCTCGATCACTTCGTACCCGAGGGCTTCGCCGGTCTTCTGCTCGACGCGGTACGGCCGGCTCGTGATGGTCTCCGCACCCGAGGCGCCCGTAACCTGGAGCCGGCTTCCGCCCAGGGACTGTGTGTACTCCCACCGCCAGCCGTCCGACCGGCCCTCCGCGCTTTGCGGATTGGTGAGGTGCGCATACGCGAGCTCGTTATACTCGCGCGCGGCGAACGGCTGGAAATACAAGACCTGATCTGGCCGCGCATAAATCGTCGACGCCGGTTCGTCGGCGCGTTCGGGAACCGTCCAGCGGGTCTGCGGGACGATCGTGAATCCCACGGCCTCGCGGCGATGGCTGAACGCCACGAGGCTCCGCTGGCTGCCCTCCACGATCTGGCCGTCCGGCGCGCGCACCCGCACAGTGTAGCGCCCCGCGGGCAGGTTGATCAGAAAGCCATCGTGGACCTCACTGCTAAACAGCTGAAACGGTTCGGGTTCGTCCGGCGCGGGCGGGAGCGTCGCCGTGACCCCGCGCTGGCGCGCCGCAGCCGCCTTATCCAGCGCCTCAAGATACCGGCGCCGCGCTTCCAGGTACTGCGCGGTGGCGTCCCGGTACCGGTCCCTCGCCTCGAGGAACGCGCGGTAGCGGTGCTCTGCTTCCTCGCCGACATAGAGCACGGCCGGCCCGCTGTCCGGGCCGTTGGGATACTGGATGACGTATGACTGCCGAGGGAGGACGGTGACCGCGCGTCCCGCCTGAAACACCTCCAGCGCTCCTGCCACGCTGGCGTTGAGGCCGGACCAGTCGGCGCGATATTCTCCGGTGATCGGCCAGAAGTACACGAGCGTCTCGCGCGCGGACACGATGCTGCGGTGACCGGCCAGCACATAGATGGTGTGTGCCGGCCGCGCCGAGAGCGATCCGGCATACCCCTCCCACGCGAACGCGTTGATCCCATAGACGAACTGCCGTTCTTTGACAGGAACCTGCGCGCGGGCGATCCCCGCGGCGAGCAGGACCAGGACCAGCGTGGTGACGGCGCGGTTCATCGCCGGATTCCTGTGCGTTGCAGTGCTGCGGCCGCGAGTACCAGGACCAGCACGGCATAGACGGAGCCGGCCGCCGCCGCGCCGAGCGCTCCGGGCAGATCTCCGCGCAGCATCACGGTCAACTCCCGGTCCACGTAGCCAAACGGCAGGAGCCACTGCGTGACCGAGGAGACCGCGAACGCGACCCATCGCAGCAGGTACACCGGGTTCACGTGGAACTCCGGCGCCGGCAGCCGCACCAGAACCTCGCGGGCAACCTGCACCCCCACGGCGCCGAGGGTCAGCCCCAGCACCGCGAAGATCGCCGGCCGCACCCGCCGGACCAGCGCCGCCACCAGCAGGCCGAGCGCCACCGATGCCGCGGCCGGACCGATGGACAGCGCCATCGCCAACAGCGTCGTGCCGCCGAGGTGCAGGCCTGTCACGACCGCGAGGAGTAGATAACAGCCTGCGAGCAGCACCGCGAGAAACGCGTACTGCAGTGTATGGCCGGCGAGCTTGGCCAGCAGGTACGACAGCGCACTGACCGGACCGTAGCACAGCAGTTCCACCGCGCCCTGCTCCCGCTCGCGCGCGACCGCAATCGCGGCAGAGCCGGCCAGATAGACGGAGAGCAGCACGACACCTCCGTAGAGCGAGACGGCGAACGGATTACCGATCACCAGCAACCCGTCCTCCTGGACGCGGTGGAGATCGTTTTGCAGGATGAAGCCGGCCAGGGCCGCCGCCACCGCGACGACCAGGTAGGGAGCCAGGGCCGTCAGCGTGGAGAGGAGTTCCAGACGGATCATGGCTGCTGCCGGACGGCCGGTAGTCCGCCACATCGCGCGAGCCCGGGTGTCCCCCCGCACGCCTGCTACGACGTCCATCGGTCCACCGCCGCGTCCGTCAGCGTGAGAAACGCCTCTTCGAGGGTGGGTTCGTGCGCGTGCATGCCCACGATGACCCCGCCCGCAGCCGCCACCGCCTGTGAAATGGATCCGCGGTGATCTGCGCCCGGCGTCACGGTCACGACCACGCGCCGGCCATTGGCCTGCACCCCGCGCACCACCGGCAGCGCCCGCAGCTGTGCCTCCAGGTGCGGCACCGGAGCGTGCAGTTCCACCTCCAACACTGGCTCCTGGCGGAGCCACGCGCGCAGCGCCGGAATCGTATCTTGCCGGATCAGCCGGCCCCGGTGCATGATCCCGACCCGGTGCGCCGTCTGCTCGACCTCGGAGAGGAGATGCGACGAGATGAAGATCGTCACCCCACGGCGGTTCAGCTCCAGCAGCAGATGGCGCACCTCCACGACGCCGTGCGGGTCGAGTCCTGAGACCGGCTCGTCGAGGAGCAGCAGATCGGGTTCGTGCAGCAGACTTCTGGCCAATGCCAGCTTCTGCTTCATGCCGCGCGAGAAATCGCGGGCCCGCAGCGTCCGAAACTCCAGCAACCCCAGGCGTTCCAGCCATGCTCCGATGCGCTCGGCGGGATGCGGGACCCCGTAGAGGTCGGCGAAGAACCGCAGGTACTCGTCGGCTGTGAGGTGGTCGTGGATGTAATCGTGCTCTCCCACCACGCCGACGCGCCGCTTCACCGCGAGTGGATCGTCCTCTAGCGGCCGCCCCCAAAGATAGATGCGCCCGGCCGTCGGTTTGAGGATGCCGAGCACCATCAGCAGCGTGGTCGTCTTCCCGGCACCGTTCGGACCGAGGAACCCGTAGATCTCACCCGGTTCGATGGTCAACTCCAGGTCGCGGACCGCCACGAGGCCATCGTAGCGTTTGGTCAGTTGCTCGGTGCGAACAACAGGTTCCGTCATGCTGGGCAGCGGTGCGCTCAGGCGGGCACGCGGTATCCGGCAACGCGCTCGAGGTAGAGATCGAGGATCCCCTGCGCATCCACGTTCAGGCACACGCGCAGGTTGGGTGCCAGCTTCCATTGATTGCGGAAGTCGGCGATGGTCTCCCCCAGCGCCCGTTCGCTGTCCGTGACCACGTCCACGTAGAGGTCGCGGGTCTCGAACAGCGCCGGGCGGATGGCGGCCGCGATCGCGGTCGGGTCGTGCACATAGAAGCCGTCGATCCCGACCAGCCGTTTGTAGGCGCCTAGATAGAACGGCGTGATCTTCGCAATGAGATCCGTGACCGGCGTGTGCGCGGCGGTCAGGCGTGCGAGATAGGCCGGCGTCATCGTCACCTTATGCGTTACGTCGAGGCCGACGAGCGTCACCGGCCATCCGGCATGGAAGACGAGGCGTGCGGCCTCAGGGTCGTTGTTGATGTTGGCCTCGGCCACCGGCGTGGCGTTCCCCCGGGTGGTGACGGAGCCGCCCATGACGATGACCTCGCGCACCCAGCGCGCCAGGCGAGGTTCGACGCTCGTGGCCAGGGCGAGGTTGGTGAGCGGGCCGAGAGCGACGATGGTGAATTCTCCCGGCGATGCGCTGATGCGTGAGATGAGAAAATCCACCGCCCGGCGGTCGGGCACCGGACGGGTTCCGGACAGGTGGGTGTCGCCCAGGCCGTCCTGGCCGTGCACGGTGGAGCCGTGGCCGTGGTACGGCCGCACCAGCGGTCTGTCCGCGCCGACGGCCACCGGGATGTCCGCGTGGCCCGCGATTTCCAGAATCGTCAGCGCGTTGCGGGCGCACTGCTCGACGCCCACGTTGCCGCGCACGATGGTCAGCCCCTCCACCCGCAGCTCCGGCGAGGCCAGAGCCAAAATGATGGCCATCGTGTCGTCGATCCCCGGGTCGGTGTCGATGATCACCCGGCGCACATCAGCCATTAGGGTTCTCCCCGTCTGTCATCGCGAGGCCCGGAGGGCCGTGGCGATCTCCTTGAGCACGTCCGTCATCGCGAGCGCAGCGAAGCGATCTCGTCTTAGTTGGAGATTGCCACGGGGCTTCGCCCCTCGCAACGGGGGATTGCTTCGTCGCTTCGCTCCTCGCAATGACAGACGTCAGCCTTTCAAGCCCGACATCACCACGCCCTTGACGTAATAC
>VBAI01000125.1 GCA_005882295.1 Candidatus Segetimicrobium genomatis
GGTGTTGGGCACGACGTGTCGCAGGATGATCCGCAGGTCTCCGGCGCCCGCGGCGCGCGCAGCCTCCACGTAGTCCCGCTGCTTCACCGACAAGATCTCCCCCCGCAGCAGGCGGGCATAGACCGGCCAGCCCACGACGGCGATCGCGATCATCACCTTCTCCAGGCCTTTCCCGAGGACGGCCGTGATCACCACCGCCAGCACCAGGCTGGGGAACGCCAGAAAGACGTCGGTCACCCTCATGATCAACTCATCGAGACGCTTCCCGTAGTACCCGGCGATACTCCCCAGGGTGAGCCCCAGCGCGATGGAGATCGTCACCACCACGATGGCCACCCGGAAGGCGGTGCGCGTTCCCCACACCACCCCATAGTAGATGTCGTACTGTCGACCGGTCGTCCCAAACGGGTGGCCCAGCCGCGGAGGTTGAGGATCGGGCAGGAATCCTTCATGCGGGATGAGATACGGGTCGCGGGTTCCCGCCTTTGGCAGCGCCAGCAAGGGCGCCAGCACCGCGACCGAGATGAAGCACATCACGATTACAAACCCCGCAATCGACAAGGGGTTGCGTTTCATCCGCCGGGTGAAGTCTGACGGCAATGACCAGAACATGCCGATGGCCACCATCACCACGAGAAAGGCCGCCACGTCCAGGGGGTGCTGGACGACTCTGTCGCGGACCGGCGGAGTCGCCACCGCCGCCAGGACCAGGGCCAGCGCCGCGACGGTGACGCCACGGATCCTCGGCGCCCACGACGTGCGGTTCAGGGCTGTGCGAATGACACTCATCGTGTCGCTATTGGAGGCGAATGCGGGGATCGATCGACGCGTACAGGATATCGGCCGCCAGGTTGCCCAGCACGGTCAGCATCGCCACGAACATCCCAAAGCCGGTCACACCTGGGATATCCAGTTGCACAGCGGCCTCCGCGCCCCACTTGCCGATGCCAGGGTAGTTGAAGATCGTTTCAGCCAGCACCACCCCGCCCAGTAACCCCACGAACAGCAGGCTGCTCAGTGTGACGACCGGGATGAGCGCGTTCCGGCGGGCGTGCCGGTTGATGACCACCGGCTCTGCCAGGCCTTTGGCGCGCGCCGTGCGCACGTAATCCTGTCGCAGGACCTCCAGCATGGAGGACCGCGTCACGCGGACCAGCAGCGCCATCTCGACCAGGACCAGGGTCATCGCCGGCCCCACAATGTGGCGCAGGGCATCCAGGAAGACCCAGACCTGACCGTTGAGGAGGGCGTCGAGCGTTAACAGATGCGTGTACGGCCGGAAGGCTGGCGACTTCACATACAGGTCGGCCTCCAGGGAGAGCCGGCCCGGCGGAAACCACGCCAGCCAGCCGTAGAACACCATCAGGACGACCAATCCCCACACAAACGATGGCAGGCCGCGCAGCGAAATGGCAACAAACCGCGAGAAATGGTCGACAAACCGGTCTTTGTGCACGGCCGCCTTCGTGCCCAGCCACAAGCCGATCAGGACGACCGGGATAAAAATGTAAATGGTCAGCTCGAGCGTGGCAGGAAAGAATGTTCCAATCGCCGCGCTGGTCGGCATGCGGGCGGTCTGTGACCACCCCAGATCCCCACGGGCCAGCTCCTTGAGCCAGATCCAATACTGCACGTGCGCGGGCTTGTCCAGCCCGTACTTGCGGATGATCCCATCAATTTGCGCGAGTTGATTCGGATTGGTGACGAACAGTGCCGCCCGCTGGGCCGGCGAGAGAAACTGCAGGAGCGCAAAGATCAGGACCGTGACGCCAAAGGCCACCAGCGGCAAGAGCAGCAGGCGGCGAGCAACGTATGTTCCCATCAGGCCTCACCATCCAGCTCTGGGGGGCCGGGAACGATGTTCACCGGCCCCCCGAAGGCGCTGCTCCTCGTGCCCTGCTACTGTCCCTTCGAGAAGCGGTACGCGTACTCCCATCCCTCGTTGAACATGGGGTTGTGGTACCACCCCTTCACCCACGAGCGCATCACGACAAATCCCGCCCGGTAGATGAGGTAGATGGTCGGGACGTCCTGGTACGCGAGCTCCTGGAGCCTGAAGTAGAGCTGCTCCCGCTTTTTTGGATCGGTCTCCCGGGCGGCCTGCTCGATCAACCGGTCCGCTTCGGGATTCTTGTACCCCTGGGCCTTGGCGAATGACCCCGTACTGTGCATGAACGGCACGACGAAGTTATCTGGATCGGGATAATCCGCTCCCCAGCCGATGAAGAACATCGGCAGCTTACTCTTGGTGTACAGCCCCAGGTAAGTCGACCACGTGATACCGCGGGTATCGATCTTGAACTTGGGGTTCAGGGCTTCCGCGGCCTCTTTGACCATTTGCGCGCCGGTTTGGCGGCCGATGTTGCCGCTGTTAAAGGAGAGGGTGAACTTGAACCCCTTGTCCCAGACCTGTCCACCCCAGGCTTCCTTGAACTCGGCGACCGCTTTGTCCTTACTCGGCTCATACCACTTCCCGCGCGGGGCATATCCGAGCAGGCCGAATGGGATCGGCCCGTTGCCGAGCCGTCCCTTGCCGCGAAACGCCTGATCGATGTACGCCTGCCGGTCAAGGAGGTAGGCGAAGGCCCGGCGGACGTGGATGTCAGAGAAGAAGTCAGGCGGAATCCCGTTCCCGTCCAACTTCCCGCTGCCAACATCCGAGTTGCCCTCGGGATCAATCTTCATGGTCATGAAGAGCGCCGGCGAGTTGATCAACTGGGCCAGATCGTCGACGATCCGCACCCCCGGGATCCCGGTCACGGCCGGTTGGTCGCTGCGGTCTGTCCCACCCAGGATATCGGCGTCACCGTTCTGCAGGGCGAGGCGGCGAGGACCAAACTCCTCCACCGTCTGATAGATGACCCGCCGCAGCTTGGCCGGCGCGCGCCAGTAGTTGTCGTTTCGCGCAAGCGTGACGGTTTTCGTCCCGCGATCCCATCGCTCCAGCTTGAACGGACCTGTGCCGGCGCTTTTGTCGAACAGCGTCGCCACGTCGGGCTTGGCGGGGTTGTTGAAGCTGGCCAGGGTGGCCTTAGTGCCGTCCCAGCCACCGTTGGCCACGACAAACTTCTTGGAGTGCACCACGGACCATGTCGCCAGGATGCTCAGGAACGGGGAATACGGATCCTTCAAGGTGATCGCGACCGTGTCCCCATTCACCTGGATCGCCCGGTTGGTCCGATCGTAGATATCCGGAATCAGCGCACCCTTGTCGTCACGGGTGGTCTGGGTGTCGAACCCCAGGATGGGGGCCAGCAGCAGCCAGGAGGGTCCCCCATCGCGGTCCATCAACATGATCCGCATCAGGGAGTACTTGACATCCTCCGCCGTGAGCGGGGTGCCATCGCTGAACTTCACGCCCTGGCGGATCTTGAAGGTGTACGTCTTCCCGTCGCTACTGACCCCGCCGTTCGCGACGCTGGGCACCGCGGTGGCCAGCATCGGCTCGTAGAGATCCGTGCGCGCCCCGCTAAAGAAGACCAGCGTTTCGTAGATGTTCCAGGTCCCGATGGCAGAGCTCGTCGTGTCATATTCCCACGCCGGATCGAGACTTTCCGGATCGCCGAAGCTCTGCACGATCAGGGTGTCCGGGTTCTTGACCGCCTGGCCCTGCGCCACGCCGTTGAACCCGGCCAGCGCCACGACCAGCGTGAAAACGAGCAACATCAGCAACCGTCGGTGAAAGTTCATCCTACAGTCCTCCTTTTGTCATTCCGCTGCATTGCCTTCCCCAAGGATCCCCCACCATCACCCCCTTGGCGTCTATCGCTTTACGCGGTCGGCTGCTTGAGCACGGCCGCCTTGGCCCGAACGAACGTGATTGCCACGTGCTGCTCATCCGCAAGGCGTGCCGATCACGTTCGTTCGGGCCTTGCTGCTTGTCCGAGTACCGCCGCCTTGCTCCTTTGATGCTTGAACGGCAGAATCGGGCAGGCCACGAAGTGACTGTTGCCCCAGTAATCCACCAGCTCCGGGTCGTTCACCCGGCAGCTGTCCTGCGCGTACAGGCAGCGCGTGTGGAACCGGCACCCCGGCGGCGGGTTGACCGGGCTGGGTACGTCCCCGGGCAGGATGATACGCTCCCGCCGCAACCCGGGATGCGGGATGGGCACCGCCGAGAGCAACGCTTCGGTATACGGGTGCTGCGGATTGGCGAACAACTCATCGGCCACCGCGACCTCGACGATCCGGCCCAGGTACATGACCGCGATCCGGTCGCTGATGTGCTTGACCACCGACAGGTCGTGGGCGATGAACAGGTAGGTGAGGCCGAACTCCTTCTGCAGCTCCTCTAGCAGGTTGAGCACCTGCGCCTGGATGGACACGTCCAGCGCAGAGACGGGTTCATCGCAAATGATCAGCTTGGGGTTGACCGCCAGCGCCCGGGCGATGCCGATGCGCTGGCGCTGCCCTCCGGAAAACTCATGCGGGTAACGATTCATATGGTACGGCGAGAGACCGACAACCTCCAGTAGCTCCTGCACCCGCCGCACCTTCTCTTTGCCATGGGCCAGGTTGTGGATTTCCAGCGGCTCCCCGATGATGTCCCCCACGGTCATGCGCGGGTTCAGCGATGAGTACGGATCTTGAAAGATGATCTGCATGTCCCGGCGCAGCCGGCGCAGCTCCTCTTTGGTGAGTTTGAAGATGTTCCGGCCTTCGAAGAACGCCTCGCCACTGGTCGGTTCCATCAACCGCAGGATCACCCGGCCCAGTGTGGTCTTGCCGCAACCCGACTCGCCCACCAGCCCCAGGGTCTCACCCCGGTGAATCGTCAGGGAGACGCCGTCTACCGCCTTGACCGCGCCGACCTGGCGCTGGATGATGAACCCCTTCGTAATGGGGAAATGCTTGACCAGGTTGCGGACGTCTAGAAGGATCTCGCTTCCGGATCCGG
>VBAI01000126.1 GCA_005882295.1 Candidatus Segetimicrobium genomatis
GATCTTGGGAGCAACGTCTACCTGCGTGGCCTCGATCGTCCCGGAGGCCTGGATGGCACCATTGGGCGCCCCGCCCCGCGGCCACAGGAACCATGCGGCCGCGCCGATTGCAAGGGCGGCAACCGGAATGATCAGACGGCGTCGGGATTTCACAGTCAGTTCACCTCTGCGCCCACAGCCCGCACCAGCGCGGCCCGGGCCACGTTGTAGGTAAAGAACGCTTGTGCCTTTGCGACTTCGGCCTGCGACGACGCGGCCTGTGCGCTGAGCACCTCGAGGCTGGTACCCACACCAGCGG
>VBAI01000127.1 GCA_005882295.1 Candidatus Segetimicrobium genomatis
TAGTCGAAGGCGCCCGATAGGCCGAGATTGAGCCGCGCTCCGCTTTCTGCCAGTTGGATCCCCGCCTGCGCCGCCGCCTGCCGCGCGCGGACCTCGGCAATCTCAGAACGGGTCTCCAGCGCCTGGGAGACCAGCCGGTCCAGCGGGGTCTCCACCACGCTCACTATAAACGGGTTCGTCGGCGTAAGAGGCGTCTCCAGCGGCAGGTTCAGCAGCCCGTTGAGCGCCTGCATCCCCTGCGCGAGTCCGTTGCGCGCCCGCACCTGGGCCTGGCGCGCGGTGGCCAGGGCGACGTCGGCCTGCACT
This sequence comes from Candidatus Segetimicrobium genomatis, assembly GCA_005882295.1. Taxonomy (GTDB): domain Bacteria; phylum Sysuimicrobiota; class Sysuimicrobiia; order Sysuimicrobiales; family Kaftiobacteriaceae; genus Telluricultor. The sequence continues at coordinate 307 of VBAI01000127.1, forward strand.
TCATCGAACTTCGGCGAAACGCCCGAGGCGACGCGCGCCCGCGCCACCCGCAGGTTCTCGGCCGCCTGCGTCACACTGTGGTTGGCGGAGTCCAATGCCGCCTGGGCCAACAGGAGCTGGTAATAGGCCTGCCGGATGGTGAAGATGATCTGCTGCCTGATGCGCTCAAAGGTCGCCTCGGCGCCCTTCAGGTTGGCCTCGGCCATCGCGATTTGAGCTTCCACGCGGCCGCCAGAGTACAAGGGGTATAGCAGCACGAGGCGCGCATCGTAGATATTTGGCGCCGACGCGGGGATGGTGATGACCTCGCCCCCAGGACCCCCAGAAATGGGGATCGACGTCGAGACGCCCTCCTGGGTCCGAGCGTAACTGGCCTGCACGTTTCCCTGGATCGCCCCCCCCGCCCTGACCTGCGCCAGTTGCGCTCTGGCGACAGCGACCTCAAACGCCGCCACTTTCAGCTGTTGGTTCTGCTGCAGCGCCAGCCGCAGCGCCTCAAGCAGCGACAGCGGAGTCGGCTGGAGCTGCGCCTGGTCTTGCGCGGCCGCCGGTATTACCGCAGCCAGCAGGACGGGGACGAGGATGAGTGCGACCATCGATGGCCTCTTAATCACGCCGGTCTGCCTCCTCTATCTAACCTGCCGGCGACGCGCGCCGCCGGGGTACTGCGCCGTATAGAAACACCCGGACCGCCTCGGGGATGATCTCGTCGTAGCCGTACGGGACCATCCGCCGGCCGGTCAGCACCTCTTGAACCATGAGAAAGAACATCAGCATGCCCGGCAGGACCCGGGCGGCGATCACCGGGTTGAGATCCTTCCGGAGGTAGCCGGTGCGCACCCCTTCGCGCAGCATGCGCTCCAGCGCCGACGAGGCGTACATGGGCAGCAGCTGCATGTAGGTGTCCCGCGCAGCCGGGCTGAGGTACGGCAACGCGGAGAAGAAGACTTTGAGGAATCTGCTGTGGGTACGAACCCGCTCGACCATCGCGCCGGCCAGACGCAGCAGCAGTGCTTCCATCTCCTCGACCGTCGCGGGCATCGGGGCCTGTTCGAGCAGCGCGGCCAGCACCGGCTGGGCCAGCTGGCGCGGGATGTACACCAGCAGCTCCTCCTTGCTGCGAAAGTAGTTGTAGATGCTCCCCTCGGCCAGCCCGGCCGCCCGCGCGATCTCGGTGACTGTGGCCCGGTCGAAGCCCTTGCGCGCAAAGACCACGGCGGCGGCGGCCAGGATTTGCGTCCGGCGGGTGCCCTCCAGGCGGGCTTTGGCGGCGGCAGTGACGCGGGGCATCGAATTTGCGAAATACTGAATGAGTGCTCACTCATAATTATCGACCCGGTCCGCATGGCCTGTCAAGTGGCGCCGGAACCATGTATCCTAGGCGGGTGAGGTCGATGCGCGCGGCATTCCTGCTGCTGGCCGGACTGGCGGGCGCGGCGCTGGGCTCTCCCGCCCCGGGGGGCCACGCGGCGGCGTCACTGACCGACGCCGTGTGGGTGGCCTTCCGCTGCAAGTCAGACGGCGGGTGCGTGAAGGGAACGGCATTTCACGTGGGCGGCGGGATCTTCTATACCAACGCACACGTGGCCCAGGAGCGGAACGGCTACGGCCCCCTCACGCTCGCGCGGGGCACGTCACCCCGCGTCACGCTCGGCACTGCGACCGTCGTGTGCCTCAACGACCGCGCGATCGATCCGTCAGGCGACGCCCGCCCGTACGACGTCGCGAAGATCACGCTGCACAACCTCAGCCCGCTGCCCCTCGCCCTGCAGACAACGCGCTCCCCTCCCGTCCAACACTCGCGGGTCACGGTCATCGGATATCCAGGCGCCTCATGGATCCCAGTCGTGGCCACGGGGACGGTCGTGGAACGGTTGCCGTTCAGCGTCTTCGCCTACACGGTGGACACAGGATCGGTGGCCCCCGGTTCCAGCGGCTCTCCGGTGCTCAACTACCGGAACGAGGTGGCCGGCATCCACTACGCCGGTGACGAGCGAGGAGAGTACCAGTTCGCGCTCACGCTGAAGTTTGTGGATCAGGTCTGTAAACCAACGAACTAACGGGAACACGGGATCGCGGGAACGGGGCAACGCGAAACTGCATGTCTCTCGAAGGGTCGCGTTCCCCAGTTCCCGCGTTCCCGCGTCGTCAGAGCCAGCGGCTGGGCGAGACAAGAATCTCTCCGCGCTCGTTCACGCCGCCGAACTCGATCAATGAGACGTAGCGGTCGATCATCTTTTGCCGCGGCGTGGTGGTCTCGATCAGCACCCCGATCCCCTTCACTTCAGCCTGAAACTCCCGCATCAGGTCGAAGACGCCGCGCGCCGTCCCCCCGCCCCGCAGAAAGTCGTCGATAAACACGACTTTGGCCCCGGCCACGACCGCCCGCAGCGGCAGGGTCATCGACTGCACCGTCCGGGACGACCCGGAGACATAGTTCACACTCACGGCCGGCCCCTCGGTGACGTGCGCCCCCCGGCGAATGCTCACCATGGGGACGTCAAACGCCCGCGCCGTCATCAGCGCCAGCGGGATACCTTTGACCTCCATGGTCAACACCACGTCGGGGCGGGTCTCATCAAAGAATCCAGCCAGCGCTTCCCCCAGTTCTGTGGCGTACCGGGGGGTAGAGGTGAGATCGCTCGTATACAAGAAACCACCGGGCAACAAGCGGGTCGGATCGCGGAGCCGCTGGCAGAGTTCCTCGATCAGCGCGCGGACGCGGTCTTTCCCCCGCAGCGGCAGGTACCTCACCCCGCCCGCTGCCCCCGGCAGCGTCTCCACCTTCCCCAGGCGGAACCGATCGAACGCCTGGCGCATGAATCCCAGATCCTCGCTGATCGTGGACTTCGCAGCGCTGAGCATCTCCACAAACGTCCCCAGGGAAAACAACCGGTGCGGCGCCCCCAGGAGGTGGTAGGCCATCACCACCATCCGCTCGCCCCGGCGCAGCCTGCCGCTACGCGTGCGATGCTCGGGCATGAAATCTCCAGCATACCCTGTGATTTGTGATTCGTGATTCGTGATTCGCAACTACACTCTCCAAAGAGCTGGGATCCCATCGCATTGTCGAGTCACGAATCACGAGTCACGAATCGCGCTGTTGTTGCAACGCGGCGCGGATCAGCGCAAGGTTCTCCGGCTTCCCCACGTCCACATCGAGGGCCAGCTCCGGCCGCGGCAGGATCACCGGCATGACGTCGATCCCCACCACCTCCGTGGCCCGGGCCACCATTTCGGCGATGCTCAGGCGCCCCGAGGCAAACCGCAGCACGATCGCCCACCCGAAGAGCTGGGCCAGGAGCCAGGGTTTTTTGCGTGCGGCGAGGACGCGCTCGACGAACGGCCGCACGCGGTCGATCACCTTTGGGTTGAACAACATCAGACTGCCGCCGCAGAACGTGCCGTCGGTCAACGTCACGTAGGTCTTCTGCGCGGTGGGGAACTGACGGTCCATCGCGTCCTTGGGCACAACCGCGTAGTAGAAGTCGGCGGGTGTCCGGGCGCAGGCGGTGAGGAACTCGTCCACCACGGCGCCGGTCAGCAGCGGAATGTCCGACGCCACCACCAGGGTCAGCGCGCTCGCGCCGAGTTCCTGCACGGCCCGGGTGACGTTCTCCATGATGCTGCCGTTGTCGGGCACAACGGTCAGGTCGCGGGGCAACACAGCCCGCAGCGGACCGGGTGGTCCCACGACGGCGACGCGCCCGACGCCCCGGGCCTCCCGCACCGCCTGCACCACATATCCGACCA
>VBAI01000128.1 GCA_005882295.1 Candidatus Segetimicrobium genomatis
TATCTGTATCCGCAGATCATTCCGCTCGTCTTTCTCGGGGCGGTCGTGTTTACGCTGGCGATCGTGCGCTTTCAGAAGAAGATTGACTGACGCCACCATGATGCCGACTCTGACGCTGCGTCCCGCGCAGGCTGTGCTGTTTGACCTTGATGGCACGCTCCTGGACTCGCGGACGTCGCACTATCGTGTCTACCAGCACGTCTTTGCAGATCTCGGGATCCGCTTCGATCACGCGGTGTTCACGCAGCACTACTCCCCGAACTGGTACCTGCTCTACGAGCGCATCGGCCTTCCCAGAGACCGGTGGCCCGAGGCCGACCAGTTGTGGTTGCACTACTACGAACAGGAAACACCCGGTCCGCGCACCGGCGCCGGGCAGGTGCTCGCGGCGGTGAAGGGATCCCGCCGCGCGCTGGGTCTGGTGACGTCCGGGGAACGCGTCAGAGTCGAGCGCGACCTGGACCGGCTGGGCTGGGTGGCGCTCTTCGATGCGGTGGTGTGCGGTGGAGACGCGCCCCGGATGAAACCCCACCCCGACCCGCTCCGGCTGGCGCTGAATCAGCTCAACCTGCCCCCACGAGCAGCGGTCTACGTCGGGGACACGATCGAGGATGTGCAGATGGGGAAGGCCGCCGGCACCGCAACCGTGGCGCTTGCCGGCGGGTTCTCGTCACACGAGACCCTCAGTGGCGAGCGACCAGACATTCTCCTTGACAGCCTTGCCGAGCTGACTCCTCTACTTCAACCGATTGACAATTAAAAATTGACAATTGACGATTCTTACGGCATCGCCGTGACGGCTCGACCACGAGTCTGCCACAAGGCCGCCGTCGTCAGCGGGATGAGCGCCGTCGCTGCACCCACCAGCCCCATCGCATTGTACCCGATCGTGGCGAACACGATCCCGCTGCCGAGGCTGCCCGCCGCTGAGGCCAGGCCGATCAGCAGATCGTTGAATCCCTGCGTCCTGGCGCGTTCGGCGGGAGATAGTTGATCGGCCAGCAGCGACGATCCCCCAACGTAGCACAGGTTCCACCCCAGCCCCAACAGAAAGAGCGCCACGGTCAGCGGGAGGACCTGCGGGGAGAGTGTGGCGGCCAGGCACGCCAGGATGAGCACCGTGGCCCCGGCCATGACCACCGGGCCCCGTCCCCACCGGTCTGCCAGCTGGCCTGAGACCACTGAGAACGCATACATCCCCACGACGTGGCCGGAGATGACATAGGAGATTGTACTGATGGCGTGGTGATGTCCCCGCATGTGCAGTGGGGTGATGACCATCAGCATGACCATGACCAGTTGCCCGCACACCATGGCCGCGGTCGCCACCTGCGCCGGACGCTGAGCGTAGATTTCGGGAATGGTTCGCGTGGGCTCTCGGGGCGCAGCCGGGCCTGCCCCCTGGCCGGCGATCGCGCGGCTTAGGTCGCGTGGCTCGGGCCGCAGGAAGAGAAAGATGACGGCCGCCGCGGCCACAAAGAGCCCGGTCGACGCGCCGTACGGTCCCGACAACTCGTCCAGACCCAGTCCCGCGGCGATGCGGCTCATCGGCCCCGCGATCAGGGGCCCAACGATCGCGCCGAGGGTGCCCCCCACCACGACGGTGGAGATCGCGCGTGCCCGCTCGCTTGCCTGGTGCACCTCAGCAGCCACGAACCGTGACAGTTGCACTGCGGATATCGCTACGCCCACGAGCGTCGATCCCAACAGAAACGACCAGAGCGATACCGAGACGACCGCCGCCGTACTGATCAGCGCTCCGGCGGCACCGGCAAGCGCGCCCAGCACGAGCATGCCCCGTCGCCCAAGTGGGTCCATCGCATAGCCCCATCCGTACGCGGCAAACGCCTGTCCCAGCTGATAGCACATCGCCGGCACGCCGGCCCAGTCCGGCCGGCCGCCCAGCTTCGCGCCGACGATGGCCATAATGGGGAAGAGCGCGACGACGGCAGCCTGTCCCAGGCCCTGGACGGCAAGCAACGTCCGGGTGATCTTGCGGGCAGTCGCCGCGTGCGTTGTCTCCACGACTCAACGCGTTTCTCCATCTGCGGAAGCCGTCCTGCCCGCCGGATCTCGAAGCTTGTAATCGCCTTCAGGTGCACGCGCTCGCCGCCGCCGCAAGCACGGTCAGCCTGCCGGTGAGCCGACTCGGAGCGGAGCGGCCCTCCACCAGTCCCAGCCCCTGTCCGCTATCATAATGCGTGGGGTGCCCCACCCGTCTTGCTGCCCTGATTTGACTCTATTGCTCTCACCTGTATAATGGAGGATGCGACGCGGGGTGGAGCAGCCAGGTAGCTCGTCGGGCTCATAACCCGAAGGTCGCAGGTTCAAATCCTGCCCCCGCTACCACATTCGACGCCCAAGATGCAGATCTGGCACAGCATTTTGGGCGTCGAGCTATTTCCAGCCTCTGCTCGATGCCAATAACTAATCGGAAGTAGCTTGACAACGGGAAGCCTCCCATGCTACACTCACTCACGATATAGAAGTCAACTACCCATCGTAAGTAAAGAGGCGAAGAAGGAGACCAGCATGAACACAGAGGTTCAGACGAAGGAGCGAGACGCGATCCTGGTAGAGGACGCCGGGTGGATCCGTGTGATGGGCCAGCCCGTCCTGGAGGCCCTGCCGTCCGCCCGCGCACCGTATGCGCAAGTCGACCCCTTCATCCTTGTGCACGAAGCGCGGGGCCGCCTCTCGCCGGATTTCGCCAACACGGCGACCAAGCACTTGCACCGAGGGTTCGACAACGTGTTGTACATGCTTGAGGGGTCGCTCAGCACCGGCCACAGTACCGGCCCGGGCGGAGCCATGGAAAGGGCGCGGCTGCGCGAGGGCTCACTCCTGGTGCTCAGGACCGGGCGAGGTGTTTGGCACGCCGACGCTCTGGGAGCGGACGAGATTCAGCAGGGCCTCGCCGGCACCGAGTTCCGCATCGTGTTGTTCTGGGTCAACCTGGCCCGGAAGGACAAGCAGGTCGAACCCAGCGCGCTGGTAGTGGAACCGCAGCAGATCCCCATGCGAAAGGAAGGCGACGCGATGGTCCGTGCGCTGGTGGGCGAGGGCTCTCCTGCTCGCCTGGGGACGCCTGCGCTTGTCCTCGACATAGAACTGCCTCGGGGTGGGGAGGCCACAACATCGGTACCACCGCAGTTCCAGGGGTTCGCCTACGTGCTGGAGGGCGAGGCCGCTTTCGGAGCCAATCGGCGCAGGGCGAAGCCCGCACAGCTTGTCGTTCTGGGTCCCGGTGAGGCGGTCACAGTCAGAGATGCTACCCCGCGCACTCGCTACCTGCTGATGGCAGGGCAGCCCTACGGGGAGGCTCCCAGGTTCAACGGGCCGTTCGTGGATTAGGGAGGGGGTCGCGTACCATCAGGTTCGTTGCCAGAGCGCATTTGCGATCTTCCACCCCTCTCGTGTCCGAACGAGATGCAGGTACTCGCGGTACACCGCGGATCGGACGGTGACAGCCGCAATGGTGTCGTAGATATCTACGACTTGAACTTGAATGCGAAGATCGTCGACGATGCGGGCGCGTTCCTTGCCCACCCCCCTGGCCGTGGCATTAATCATCTCTCGGGCCGTTGTCGTCTCCAGCGCTCCGGGACCTGTGCCTTCGCCTCCAGCCTCTCCCCACCAGCGCTGATCACCACCCAGGCAACGCTTCGCCAGCTCCGGATGCAACGCTCGCTCCATCCTGATGGCATCACCCTGGAACCACCCCTCGAAGTAATCGAGCACGGCGCCCACGACGGCCGCCTCGTCGCCGGCCGAGGGTCGGCCGTCGCGATTGTCCTTTCGAGATAGGTCTGTCTCATCGTTCTGCGCGTTCCGCATCTCCATCTGGCTCCTCCTCAAAATTGGACTGCGGATAGATGCGATCGATGAACTCCCGGAGCAGCAGGTTGGTTTTGACCGGGTCGCGGCCGAAGTTGTGGTGGCCTCCGCCGGCAATCGTGATCAGCGGAGTGCCGGTGGCTTCCGCGATGGCGACGCCGCGGGTGTATGAGACCACCGCGTCCTGGTCTCCGTGAATAATCAGCAACGGGCAGCGGATCGACCGATAGAAGGCCAGGGCTTCGTCCCGGCGTTCCTTCAGGCGCTCCGAGAAGTCGTGAGGGTCGTGCGTGGCGATGAGAACCTCAGGCGTGGTCTCCAGTCCCCAGGACACCCCGTCTTCGATTTGTTTTGTGGAATGCGGCTCCGTGAAGACCTTGGAGTAGAAGAACTCCAGAAATCCGCGATAGTCTTTGTGCCAGTAGTGGCGATTGGACTTGGCCCACCCCTCCTCGGTCTCGAGAGGGTCATCAAAGCTATGCACCGTTCGTTCCGGCAGTAGTTCTCCCAGCGGCGAGCTGGAACCGGCCATCACCGCGCCGAGCACCCGGTCAGGATAGCGAGCGGCAAGCATGGCGGCAAGCCACGCGCCCCTGGAAAAGCCAACCATCACGGCGCGATCCGTCTGCGTCGCATCCATCACGGCGAGCGCGTCGGCAGTGTACTCCGTATCCGCATATGCCGCCGGGTCCAGCGGGCGACCTGATTTGCCGTTCCCTCGCGGATCGAAGGTGATGACGCGGTAGTGACGAGCGAAATAGGGAATCTGGCCCTTCCAGAAGCGAGAATGCCCGATGGCCCACGCGGGCAGGAACAGAACGGTCGGCGTCCCGTCCCCGTACATCTCGTAGGACGTGCGCACGCCGCTGCGCTCGACATATCCCTCCTGGTCCGGATATCGGGCCCGCATCAGCGCGTCCTGATCGTCTCGTCTACCGGCCGCTGCGTCACGGCGCCTGAATCCCGCGTGGTGCCCGACAATAGTCCCGCGATCTGCAACGCGGCGCGCCGCGCGCTGTCGCGTGGCACTTCGCGGTAGGTCACCGGGGACCCGACCAATTCCGCAAGCGTGTCTGCCACGCGGCGAGGG
>VBAI01000129.1 GCA_005882295.1 Candidatus Segetimicrobium genomatis
CCCTCGATGGTAGACAGGTGGTGTCCGTAAAAAAAAGAAAACGTGCTCGCGAGCCCAAGGGTTCCGACGCGACGGCCATCATAGCGCGACCCCGTAGCGGCGCACGCATCCTCCAGCAGGACGAACTCGTAGCGGTCCTGCAGTCGCCGCAAGCTCTCCATATCGTTGGGGACCCCCAAGGTATGCACAATCGCCACGAGGGCTGGACCGTGGAGTTTCAAGAGGCCCTCCAGGGCATCCATGTCCAAACCGAACGTTTTCCAGTCAGCGTCGCACATGAGGGGCTCATAACCGAGCTGAATAACGGGCGCGATCGTCGTAGCCCAGCTGACGGCGGGAACCACGATCTTGTTATTGCGGGGGAGCCGCGACAGGAGGAGCGCATAGTACATGAGCAAGTTCGCGGATGAACCCGAATTAACGAAAGTGGCGTGCCGCACACCAAGCCATTCCGCCCAACGCTGTTCGAACTCCCGCACCAGAGGTCCCTGGGTCAGCCATGGATTGGTCTTTAGCCACGCGATCAGATCGTCGAGGTCTTCCTTGGTAATCGTCTGCTCGGCGAGGAGGTACTGTTTGCTCATCAGAACGGCCCCTTGAACTCGACGATCTCGGGCGCTTCCTTGTGCACCGGCGTCCAGGACCTCTGGTTATCGTGTACCATCGCGAAGGCCGTGCTGGCCACCGTTTGCGCGTTAGGGTAGAAGAGGTTCTCCAAGTTCTTAGTGGTAGGGCATGGGACTGGGGCGAACCCCATGCGCTGCCAGCGGATCTGTGGCGTCCCCTGCGTGTGCTCGGCGACTTGTGCCAGGATCTCAGAGCTCGCACCGCACACCGTCCACCCGGAGTCCACCACCAGCAACCGGCCGGTCTTCTTTACCGAGGTGAGGATCGTTTCGATGTCCAGCGGGCTCAGGCATACTGGATCGATCACTTCGGCGCTGATCCCCACCTCACCGAGGTACCGCTGGGCACGCAGGCATTCGACGGTCATGTACGAGATGCCAACGAGCGTGATGTCGCTGCCCTTTGCCAGTACGCGCGCCTTCCCAAACGGCACTGTATAGAGATCCGACGGCACATGGCCGCGCTGAGAATGGAGCATCCGATGTTCGATGAACATCACCGGATTGTCATCCCGAATACTCATGATCAGGCATCCCTTGGCATCATAAGGCGTGCTCGGCGCGACGACGCGAAGCCCCGGAATGTGCATAAACAAGGCGTGCAGCGCCTGGGAATGCTGGGGTCCTTGTCCCCAACTCCTGCCGATTATGGAACGCACAACGATGGGCACGGATACCGCACCGCCGTACATGTACCGGGCTTTCGCTGCCATGTTTACGATCTGATTCATTGCGAGCAGGACAAAATCCATCCGGATGTGCACATGAATTGGGCGCAGTCCAGCCATAGCGGCTCCGATGGCAACCCCTGTCATGCCATCCTCGGACAGCGGAGTATCAAAAACGCGCTCGGGGCCGAATTCGTCCTGCAACCCTCGTGTCGTGCCATACAGACCCTTGAAATCGTCGACGCCTAGGCCCAGAACGATTACCGAAGGGTCACGAGTCATCTCCTGGACGGTCGCTTCGCGGATCGCCTCTGCGTAGGTCAAGATGCGGTCCACTGGGCTGCCTCTCCAAATACGTCGGTGTACAGCTCCTCTTCAGCCGGGAAGGAACTACTCTCTGCGAACTGAAACGCCTGTGCTATTTCAACCTCCACCTCACCCATGATTCGCTCGCGCACCTGAGGTCCGAGGAGGCTTTCGAGGCGTTTCAACTGATCATTCGCAAACCAGGGCTGTGCTTCCGAGATCGAACGATATCCTCGGTCAAAGTCATCGCCTGGCCCCACATGTTCTTTCCACCGATACGTCATGCACTCGAAGAACCTTGGCCCGGATTGTTTACTCCGGATTTCGTCGGCAGCAGCCTTAACTAGGCCGTAGATGCGAAGCACATCGTTATCCTCGATGCGCTCGGCTGGGATGAGATATGTACGCGCTCGCTCCACGATGTTGCTTGCAGGTTGCCGCGCCAGTTGGTGCGCGTGAATGGCGTAGGAATTGTTCTCACAAACAAATATGATCGGAAGCCTCCTTAAAGCGGCAAAATTCATGCTCTCGTGAAAGACGCCTTCTTCGATAGCACCGTCGCCGAAAAAGCTAACGACGACAGTGTCCTGTCTCCGCAAGCGCATCGCGTAAGCGTACCCGACAGCATGCGGAATCGTTGTGCCTACCACGGCTGAAGTGCCCATCACGCCTGCGCGCACGTCAATCAGGTGCATCGAACCTCCTTTGCCTTTGGCGCAGCCGGTGCCTTTTCCATAGAGTTCCGCGATCATCTTCCTTAAATCGCCGCCTTTTGCTAGGTAGCAGGCGTGGCCGCGATAGGTCCCGAACACGACGTCGGTGGAGCGCAGTGCCTCGCACACACCCACTGCCACTGCCTCTTGGCCGATCGAAAGGTGGGTTGGACTTTTGATCTTGTCGGTGGAATAGATCCGCGCTATCTCTTCTTCCACTCGTCGAATCCTGTATAGTGCCCGATAGAGCTTATCTAGCATCTCGCGCCCCCTGCACTCGCTCACGTCGCCGTGCGTCTCTTCGCTGTAATGCATACTTCGCCTTATCTCTCCAGTATTCCAGAAGGTTGGTAAGACTCTCCTCGAACGTGTAGGCGGGTTGCCATCCGGTCTCCTGTACGAACTTGTCCACGTTGGGAATCTGCAGTGTCACATCTGCGGGTCGGAGTAGATTCGGATCGCTTCGAGTTCGGATGGCCACGCGGCTCATGGCCATTAGGCGTTCCAACACTTCGCCTACCGTCACTATTGTAGTCCCGCCGATATTGTACACTTCACCCGGCTGACAATGCAGGATAGCCTCCCAGTAGGCTCGCATGGCATCGCGGACATCAATCATGGTTCGAACAGAATCAAGATTCCCATGCATCAGTTCTCCCTGTAATCCCTGCTCGATCCACGCTACCTGTTTGGCAAAGGAAGTGGCAAAGAGGTCTGTGCGCCGGGGATTTATGTATGAAAACATGCGCGTGCGGACGATCCTCATTTGGTAGCTGGTGAAATAAGTCCATCCAAGGAGGTCCTGGGCAGCTTTTGACACTGCGTATGGGCTCGCGGGCCGCAGGGGGGTATCTTCTCTTATAGGCACATGCGCGGGATCGACCTGACCGTAGACCTCTGACGTACTACATATCTGAACAACGGGATCCAAAGAGGCAGCTCGCACTCCCTCAAGGAGGTTGACGGTCCCGACAATGTTGTTGCTCAGAACGATTGTAGGAGTGATGTAGGAGGTTCTGACATTGGCGTGAGCGGCTAGGTGGAAAATTGCATCTGGTCGCACCTGGCGCAAAACCGCCAGAATCGACGGGAAGTCGACTAGATCAGCCTCGTGAACGGTGACGCGGTCCCGGATCTCACCTAAGTTCTCCATTGTCGTCGTGCTGTGCCATCGAGAGATTCCATGAATCTCTACGTCGGGATTAGCTTCCGCGATATGTTCAGCGAGGTAACTGCCGCCCGATCCCCCAATACCCGTAATCAGCACGCGTGTTGGCTTCCAGTTCTTGCTCACGCCGCACCTATCGAGCTTATGCGTACCGTATCATAAGATCTGGCGCGCAACCCGCGTGCATGCTTGAAGTGCGACACTTCGCCTCGCACTTCCGCTTTGCGAATCCTCATGTTAAGTTTCTAGTCGAGATGACTCTCTGTAAGCCGCGCCTCAGATAGTTCGCGTGAGGGCTCGCGAAACATCTGGGCATGTTCGTTGGCCCGCACTTTCTCGTCTTTGGAATAATCCTCTTCGGGATCGAAAAAGATGATTCTGCTACCCGAGAACTCAAAACTGAAGGGCACATAGATCAGGCGCCTCAATTTCTCCCTAACCTGCTCCTGGTCTCTGGGACAAACGAAAAGTAGCATGAAGCCCCCACCACCAGCTCCGAGGAGCTTCCCACCAAGCGCGCCGGCAGCTCTAGCCTCCTGGTACAATTGCTCAACGTAGTCGTTTGAAATCTTGGCACCGAGGCTCTGCTTCAGAAGCCAACCCTCGTGGAGAAGGGCGCCGAAGTTCTGCAGATTTTCCGTACTATTCAGGATGGAGATGCCCTCCTTCACCATGTCGTGCATCGTCCGCATCACGCGTTCCTTGGACTCCAAAGCCTGGACGTAGCTTTGTGCGATTTCCGACGCCGTGCGGCTGACCCCGGTGAAAAAGAGCATCAGGTGTGAATTCAGCTCGTTGATCCTCTCGAAGGGCAACGTCATCGGCTGGACCGTGACATCGCCGCTCCGGGGGAATGTGATGTGGTTGAATCCACCGTAGGCTGCCAGGACCTGGTCTTGGCAGCCTACTGCCTCCTTCAACAATTCCTGCTCGACGTAGATACTTTCAGAGGATAACTGGTGCACAGTGGGGATCTGGCCCTTAAGAGCGTGCAGCGCATGGAGCAAGCCGACCGTGAAGGCAGAGCTCGATCCCATGCCGCTGCGCGCAGGGAGATCGGCGTCATGATGAATCTCGACCCCTTTCCCAATGCTCAAGTATCGTAGGACTTCTCGGACTGCAGGATGCCGGATCTCCGCCACGTCCTGGCAGTTCTCAATGAGAGAGTACACGACGCGGATCTTGTGCGCAAAGAATGGGGGGAGGTAACGGCACGAAATATAGCAGTACTTGTTGATAGTCGTGGCCAGCACGGCCCCGCCATGTGCTCGAAACCAGGCTGGGTAGTCTGTACCCCCACCAAAGAACGAAATGCGGAATGGCGTACGGCTAATTATCATTGTTCTCCGTCCCGTCGCTGCTCAAAGAGGTCTCGCTCTAGGAGATAGCAGAGTAGATGCTCGATGACCAGGTGCGCTTCTTGGATGTGCTGCGGGTTGTCGCTGGGCACGGCAACCGCGATGTCCACCAATTCTTTCAAGCGCCCTCGTGTTCCCGTCAATGCCATGGTGTTCATCCCGATAGCGCGGGCAGCGACCACGGCCC